>JAQYWP010000685.1 GCA_029379285.1 Rhizonema sp. PD38 | reverse complement strand
CTAACCCTCCTGCAGCACTGGCTCCTCCTCCGAACTGTCCTCAACTACGAACCTATCTTTTATTGATAACTCATTTAGCGAACATGATATTACACTTAGGGAAGGAAGTCATAACTGATGAAATTATAAATTATGAGTTAATTTGTCGCGGTTATGAGGTTCATCAAAATTAATCAACGGGCCGAGCGGTACAATGCGAGTTGGGTTAACCTTGGGATGACTTTTATAATAATGCCGTTTGATGTGGTCAAGATTGCAAGTTTCCTTGACTTGCGGCTGTTGGTACAAGTCTTTGAGATAATTCCATAAGTTGGGATAATCAACGAGCCGACGTAAGTTGCATTTGAAATGCACGTAGTAAACGGCATCGAAGCGAAATAGTGTAGTAAACATACACCAGTCTGCTTCAGTAATTTGCTCCCCGCATAGGTATCTTTGCTTTCCTAATACTTTCTCCCAATTATCTAAAGCATCAAATAGTTCCGTTACCGCTTCATCATAAGCTGACTTGTGGCAAATCCCGCACGATACACACCATTATTGATGGGTTTATAGATGGCTTCTATAGTCTCATCAACGAGTTCTTGCAGATCTTTGGGACAAAAGTTCACATCATGTTTAGCCAAATGACCAAACTCTGTATCAAGCATCCGGATAATTTCGCGGGATTCATTGTTAACAATTGTACCCTTCTGAATATCCCAAAGAACCGGGACAGTTACCCTACCGCTATAGTTCGGCTCAGCCTTGGTATATATTTGCCAGAGATAGTCTTTACCATTAACGGTATCGGGGATAGATCCAGGTTCATCAGAGAATTCCCAACTATTGTCGTGAATCTCTGGGGCTACTACTGACATACTGATAATATCTTGTAGTCCTTTTAACTGGCGCATAATTGCTGTGCGACAAGCCCAAGGGCAAGCCCAAGAAATGTATAGATGATAACGTCCTGGTTCAGCTTTAAATCCACTTGTACCATCGGCTGTAATCTTGTTACGGTAAGTCGTGGATGGGCGGACAAATTTACCATCTGAGTCTTCTTGATCTCTTTCGGGTACCCACTTACCTTCCTTAAGGATTCCCAAGCCCATAATTATCTCCAATCACTAACTAATCAGCGTTCAGGATTTTCGGCACTTTGAAGAATTCACCTTCTTGTTCCGGCGCACCTTGAAGAATTGCTTCTCTTTCGGGATAAGGTTGTAACTCATCCGTTCTTGTCACATTACTGACATCAATCGCTCTAGTAGTCGGTGCTACATCGCTGACATCCAGTTCATTCAACTGTTGAAAGTAGTCGATAATATTTCCTAACTGGCTAGTAAACTGCTCTTCTTCTTCCGGTGTCAACTCTAAACGCGCAAGATTGGCTACTTTGCGAACTTGTTCACGATCAATCATGATTTAGTCATTAGTTATTGGTCATTAATTATTTGGTCATTAGTCACTTATTATTCACTTATCACAAATAGCCACTGGACTTTAGACTAAAAATATACGTCAATTTGCGATCGCCCAGTCGTTTTCAACCAGTTTTGGGCTTCAATGTAGTTATTTGGAGCCATGCGGATAGCTCTAACCCAATAATCAGCAGCTTTGTCAAACAGGGCTTCTGCTCCATCTGCGTCTCCTTCTTCCTTAGCCTTCTCCCCTTGGTAATGGTAAACAACTGCGATATTGTTCATAGCTTGAGTTAGACGCGGATTACATTCAAGAGCCTGATGATATAGATCTAGGGCTTTTTCGTGTTCGCCGTTGCTTGCATATATTAGCCCCATATTATACAGGATATAACCGCGATCAATAATATCTTCTTCTAGTAGGAGAGCTTCTTTATAGTTATCCAAAGCCTCAGCATATTCTCCATCTGCCTGCGCTGACATCCCATCCCGATAATAAATAAAAGCCTCTTTAGCTTTTTTGTTGGCAGGCAGAATTTTCAGGATAATATCTGCCATAACGGTAAAGGATTTGTCAATAAAGTTGTCGTTTTTCTGTGTTCTTGGCATATCTTCGCGCTGAGTGGGTATACCAATAATATATCTGAGCTAATTGTTTTTTTTCTTTTGTCAATACTCTTAACCAATGTCGATGACAAGGCTACTATCCTGGTATTCTAAGCTATAAGTATGATTTTTTACTGCTAATCTACTTAAGAACTTAAATGTGAATAATTGTAAATATCTTTCTATAAACTGAGTTATGACTCCTACTTCGCTCATTTTTTAGGAGTTAGCAGATTGCCAAGAAATAAATAGCACTACGGATTGGGGAACCCAAGCGCGAAGCTCGCCCTTGGAAGCTTCCCCCAGCAGACTTCATGTTAAGTCTTGCTCCAGAGAGTACTATCCTTGGAGCTTCGCGACTACGAAAATAATTCGTGAACCAATATATTATCCAGCAGTAACGAGTTAAAGTTCGTTTGCCACTTGCACCAAAATTTTGCCGTGTGTATGTCCTGTTTTATTGAGTTCTAAAGCTTGCGCTGTTTCACTAAGGGGAAAAACTTGCTCTACTATTGTCTTTAACTTGCCTGCCTCTAATAGCTTGCTAATTTCCATCAGTTGATTGCCGTTTGCTTGCATCATCAACATATCTCCTCGCAATCCTTCGGGTGCTTGAGGTGGTGGAGGAACAATGGAAACAAGAATGCCACCAGGATTGAGAACTTGCCAAGAACGGTGTCGTGTCTCCTCACCCAAAGTATCTAAAACGACATCGACAGCCGTAACAATTTGCTCGAAAGCTGTGGTTTTGTAATCAATTACTTCGTCTGCACCCAACTCGCGGACAGTATTTACACTGTTAGTAGAGGCAGTGCCAATGACGCGTGCGCCTTGACTCTTGGCTAACTGTACGGCAAACATCCCAACTCCTCCAGCTGCTCCATGAATTAATACCGTTTGACCGGCAGACAAGTTACCTTTGTCAAATAATGCTTGCCATGCAGTAAGAGCTACGACGGGAATTGAAGCTGCTTCTAAGTAATTGAGAGATTGGGGTTTGGGTACCAGAGCATCAACTTTGGCAATCGCATATTCAGCAAACGAACCAGAACGGCTGCGCTCCATCATGCCATAAACAGATTGCCCTACCTGGAATTCAGTCACACCTGAGCCAACAGCAACAACAATTCCTGCGGCATCAGAGCCTAGAATCATAGGCATTTCAAACGTGAAAAATTGTTGCAATTCTCCATCGCGGATTTTCCAATCAATGCCATTAATAGCGGCAGCATACACCTGCACTAAGACTTCACCTGGTTGTGGTTCAGGGCGGGGAGCATCTTCATATATAAGTACTTCTGGTCCTCCATAGGAATACATGCGAATTGCTTTCATCGTTTCCATTTTTGAACTCCTAATTTTTGTTTATATTTGATGAGAAATCATCAAACCTCTACAATGTGCTTGAACAGGCAGATGGCGCTCGTAAATTTCAAATGTGGACATGGCTACTTGCCATGCCTCATGTATTTCTCAATAGGCAAAATTGATGAATTCAAAACGCGCATTTGTGTCAATACTTCGGGACAATTGTGTATCAATAGATGCTGGTACTTCTTTCATTCATTCAGCAGTTTTATACCATTCCTAGATAAATTCCTCGAACATCCCTTGCGGTACAGTGTTGATTAAGACCACTGGCATTATTCCTTCTGACTACAAACCTGCTTTAAGAATGTATTCTTTGACACTAGTATGTGTAATATTGGGGTATCGTTGATTGTCGATGTGGTCAAGTTTAGCTTTACCAGAAACCATTCCAAACAAATATTGTTGAGCAAGGTATTCATCAGGAGATGAAGCAGTTGTTTTTGCGTTGGCAATCCATGCCTGCAAATCCGTAACACTACCTAGATGATTTTCAATCAACGTTTTACCTGTAGTTTCTGAGTAAGTTGCTTTTAATTGCTTCATACTTAGTACGTCTCCTGCCACTTCCAGTGCCGCATTTTCCATCTCTGGATCAGCGATCGCTTCTGCAATGTACTTAGCCGTATCGTCAGTGGTTGTAAAGTCTATCAGTGTTTCGCCATCGCCCCAGTAGTTAAATTGACCTGCTTTAAAATCAAACACGTTCAAAAAGGGACTGAACAGGATTTCGGTAAAGCAACCGTTGAGAATTAAGGTATAAGCGATTGAGCTTTCCTCTAAGGCATGGAAAACTTTTTTCCGCATATCCGAATTATAATTATCGCCCCAATCGAGTTTACGGTAATCAAAAGAGAAGTCGGAATGGATCATGCGCTTCACGCCTTTAGTTTGGGCTGCCTCAATTAGATTTATCTGCCCAGTGACGACGATATTATCATCGCCACTAACCGCAGACACAATTGCGTCAATCCCTTCACAGGCATTGGGGAGACTTGCGGGATTCAGTAAATCACCTTCTACAAATTTAATACCTTGAGCTTTTAGTGAGTCTAGTGTTTGGGCTTTCTTGGAGTCAGTGAGGTTATCTGCACGTACTAAAGCCCGAACGGACATTGCTCCCTTGGAGGCGATCGCCATCGCTACTTTGAAACCGAACATTCCGGTTACGCCTGTTAAAAGGACTGTAGGTTTAGTCATTATTAAGATCTCCTTGGATTCATCTAGGGTAAAGTGCCATCTTCGAGCATTCAGGTTGCTTTATCAGCTCACCTGCCTGTGTTGCTTTTGCTTAAGTCGGATGCCTCCTTTCTATCCAGCTAAAGAATGCAGGATAATGTAAGAAATTACCCAAATATGGCATCGGGCCAATACTGTGTAGATTTTGGAAATCAAGTAGGATGAAACCTTGAAATATCGTTGTCTATAATCACCAAAAAGGGCAACACCTAGGCAGTATTGGGCATTGAGCCAATTTATCTAAAGGTACCATATAGTATGGCAGTCAACTAATTTGTAATTATTAATATTTTCTATGTTTATTTCCCCAAGTTCACCCAACAAGCAAGCACTTGAGAATCTTGCCAAGCAGTATCAACAAATTGACGTTTCTTCAGTTGAAGCTTGTCTGGCATTTTTGCAAACTGCAGCCGAGATAAATGATGCAATGGATGCCCACTTTGTCCGCTATGGGTTATCGATGGGAAAGTTTACAATGCTGATGCAATTACTACAAGCCCAGAATTATCGTCTTACACCCTCAGAATGTGCAGCACGTGCAGGT
>JAQYWP010000684.1 GCA_029379285.1 Rhizonema sp. PD38 | reverse complement strand
TTTATAATGTCTTTTCTTGAATAAGCATCACGAATTCTAAAAAAATTACTATTTGTGATGTAAAAAAAGTAAGAAAAGTAGGATGGACTCGTCAAATAGCATGATTGTAATTAGCGCTCGCCTAATTATTTAACATGAACGTATGGGTTGGTTGCTAACCTTAATATTAATTCGGCGGCAATCTGAGTACATCCAATTTGATGCGGAACTAAAATTCAACTAGTTAGCGATCGCCTGGAAGCAGCGATGCATGATTTGAAAACGCCGATAAAGTTTATGTGTATGTAACGAAATGTAAGTTGGCAGTAAACTCTCTTCCGTTCTGCTTTCTGCCTTGCCTTAACGACAATTTTTCATGCCTACATATTTAAGCTCATTTCAACTCTCATAGTCATGATATTACTTAAGTCATGATTAAACTAGTGACTTTTATCACTAGTGTGTAGCCGATGAAATTTTTATGCTTAGAGTGTAAGGCATCTACCAGATTATACAATTTGCACTCATGAAATTTAGTCAGTCATAGCCACAAAACTTTTTACTCAAAATTTGTAAAGTTATTCGTCAACACCCCCGAATTGAATTTGGGGGCTTCAGGTGGAGAAACTAGTTTTCTTTACTTGAAGCCCTAGTTCACCCGACTCAAAACTTACTTAGCCTACCAGAATCTTCTGTCCGGCAGACTTCACGTTCATATTTCATCCACTAGTTAAAATCGCCTGGTTTCCATATTTATCAAGAATTTTCAGATGAAATTAATACCATTGACAAACCTCTTGGTTGCGGGTGTTGTCACGCTCGGCGCAACTGCAAGTATCAGTCAGCCCAGTCAAGCTCAAAGTGGGCGAGGATTTTATTGTGACACTTCAAGGAATAATCCCGTGACAGTGTACCAAAATTACAGAGGTGACACTGAGCCTTGGATTCGCTGGACTTCCAATTACTTCAGAAACGCAGGCTACGATCCTCTAACGCGTTGTCAAGATGTGAGCGAACGCTTGGAAAACTACCGCCGCAACAGAGAGCTACGGTTTATTACTACCGGTCACATGAACGGACAAAAAGTCATTTGCACCGCTAGTGAAATCGATGGACGGTGTGACGGATTGATATTGACTCTCAAACCCAATGAAGATCCTACTCGGGCGATATCTAATCTCTTTGCTTGGCGCTCTGCAGGTGCACCCTACGCAAGTGGAAGAGATAGAACACCTTATATTGATGTCAGAGAACATTTAGGAATTCGCAGAGAATAAAAGGTTTTGTTTCGTAATAATAAAGTTGCACCCGTTCTGTGTTAAACACAACAAGTCGAGCTGCTTCCTTGGTTCAGTGGGTGCAATAAAACAGGAGCGACATTGGGTGGGATAGTATTACAGTAATCAAAGCAGAAAGCCCACCAATAGCAGGCTGACTTAGGAAGACTGCTACTTTCTTCAGAGGTGGTTTGAACTCCGGTTGAAGATTGAGTATCAGGCTGCAAAGCATGGAAAGATTTTCGGAGTTGTTCCACCTCACCACACAAGCCAGAGATGTCCGAAGTGCCACCACGTTGACGCTGACAATCGAGACGGCGAGAGGTTTCTATGCACTGAGTGCGGGTACTTCTCTGACGCCGATTGGGTAGGCAGTATTTCAGTAAAGCAACGTGGCGTACAGATGACCGGGATAGTTCTCAAGTGTAGGGTAAAACCTGCACTCAACAGTACGGCAGGACTTGCCGAAACTGGAGCAACCCAAGCAATTGGAGTTGTTCAAAACGCCTACCTCTAAATCAACAGAGGGTAAAAGGAGTAATGCTGGTCGTCGTAGAAGTACGGCGAAACGCTCTTCTGCCTAGGAACCCGCCAGTTCAGATTTGTCTGGATCTATGGGATAGTACGTTTTTGGCATAAACGCACGAATCCCACCACTAGAAGTGGTGGGTGCGTCAAAGTAATTCTTCAATCTTCAGTGCAGTTAGTTCCTCTATATTACTGATAACAATAGATGCTCCTGCAGCTAGCAGTGTTTGTGCATAAGCATGACGGCGTGCAGGTGTTTCCAGTACATGAGGTGGTAAAACCCCTACACCAATCCAAGTTCGATGGGGTTGTGCCAACCGTGCTTTCTCCACTGTATACATATCAGCTACTGTATCTCCTGCGTATACTATTATTGTTGATTTGTCAATACTTTCGTCTTGTTCTGATGCACCTCCCGTTGTCTGGAGAGAATCTAGCAAGCGAACAGTAGCTAAAAGTCCTGTAGGGTCTGGTTTACTCGGTGCATCCTCCATGGCAACCAGCACTGGGGATTTTAACCCAAGGCGTTTCTCCAGAACATAAGTGGCTGAACCACGAGTCGCACCACTAAAAAATCCCCAAGAAATCCCAGCTAAAGTCAATTGTTCTAAGTAGTTAGGCTGCAACAATAACGGCTCATTGCAGATATATCCCGTCCAATTGTCAGGATCTGGTCCTCGGTAACGTGATTGAAAAAAGGCAACAATGGTGTTGTAGTCGAGTTGCAATTGTTCCCGCGACTGCCCCTGAGTTTCAAAATAGCGGTAAATTAATTCCTGGGATGCCTCCCAATCATTATTCCAAATACCTTCAGATTTAAGCTGGTCGATATCAAGTTGTGTGGGACGATATGCCCCAACGGTAAAATACTCTACGCTATCCGCGATCGCTCGTCGATAGGAACCGCTCACATCGCGCACAACGCCATCAATATCGAAAATAATGGTCGCTTTCATAATTATTTGTTGGTTGTTAATTACTCTCTATCATCTCTCCACTTCTGTACAGGCAGGTTTTACTAGATAACTTACCAGATCCAAAATTAATCGGTCAAGGAAAGCTCCTACTCATGTACGGGCAGGTTTTACCAGATAACTTACCATATCCAAAATTAATCAGTAAAGGAAAGCCCCTACTTCTGTGGTTCAAGACAACTTCCCACTCCTCATCATTTGCGTTAAAATAAGCGATCGCAAATATAGTAAGAATAGTCCTGTTATTTTTGGAGGTGCGATTGTCCAAATTTCTTTTGAAGATACTCTGGTTAGACGAAAACGTTGCCTTGGCTGTCGATCAAGTGGTTGGCAAAGGTACAAGTCCTTTGACTAAGTACTTTTTCTGGCCAAGGAATGATGCTTGGGAGGAATTAAAGAAGGAGTTAGAGTTAAAACACTGGATTACAGAATTGGATCGGGTAGGATTGCTCAATCAAGCCACAGAAGTGATTAACTACTGGCAAGAAGAAGGCAGAAACCGTCCGATGGCAGAAGCCCAGTTGAAATTTCCCGAAGTTACCTTCACAGGTAGCGCTTGAAGTTGCTCTCATTAATTCTCTTGTTGTTTTACAGGCTGCCAGAGTTTGATCGTCTTATCCCTGCTGCCACTAGCAATCAGTCGGGCATCAGGGCTAATAGCAACGGCAGACACTGAGTCTACATGCCCAGAAAGAGTCACAATCTCTTTTTTTGTGTGAACCATCCAAAGTTTGACAGTTTTGTCCCAACTTCCACTCACAAGTATTTCGCCATCGGTACTGAAAGCTAATGCTACCACCGACCAGAAATGACCTGGAAGTGTGTCAATTATCTTACCAGTGTTGACCTCCCACAGTTTAATAGTGTTATCTTCACTTCCCGTCGCCAGAATTTTTCCGTCAGGACTGAAGGCCACTGTCAAAACCGCCCATGCATGACCTGAAAGGGTTCCTAACAAGGTATATTGCGGGCGGTTTTTCAATTCCTTTTCCAGAAGAATTGGTTGAAATGACTCGGAGAGTTGTTTTGATACATTCACTGACGGTAAGCTAGTATCAATTGATATATCCCATAAACGAACGGTTCTGTCAAGACTAGCACTCGCTAAAAGCTCACCTTGAGGACTAAATGCCACTGCACTCACCTGTAATTGGTGTCCAGTCAAAGTACAAATTTCTTTGCCAGTATTGACATTCCAGATTTTGATTGTCTTATCCCAGCTACCGCTTGCTAAGATTGGAACATACTCCTCTTGTGAAGTGGAAATGGGGCTAAAAGCAACTGATTTAACTGCGTGAGTATGTCCGCATAAAGTGAAGATTTCCTGACATGTATCAAGGTTCCATAACTTAATCGTTTTATCATCACTTGCCGTTGCCAGCACTTTTCCATCAGGACTAAAGGCAAGCGATCGCACAGCCTGAGAATGTCCCACAAAGGTGTGAATAACTTTTTGTGTTTTTAAATCCCACAATCTAATTTTTTTATCATCATGGCAGCTGGCTAGAGTCTGATGATTAGGGCTAATGGCAATTGAATTAACACTACTCAATGCATAACAATGTTGAGTCAGGGTATATGTGGTAGAAGGGAGTGGCAAATTGGGAATGCGGAGTGGGGAAGGAATACCCATCGCTTGCATCACTTCATCTGCTGATTGAAACCGTTGGGTGATGTCAGTTTGTACAAGCTTGTCAAGAATTTTACCTAACCTGTCGCTGACTTTAGTAGTTAGATACTGTCGCCAAACACAGCAGTTGTTAATATCAAATAAATCAAAGGGAGAAATCAGAGTAAGTAAGTAAATACATGTCATACCCAAGCTATAAAGGTCACTAGCAAATACGGATTTTCCCTTAACTTGTTCTGGAGAGGCATATTCTGGACTACCAATCCCAGGTTCTGTTGTCATGAAGTCAATTGCTGTCCCAAATTGAGCAGTGCTGAAGTCAATTAAAACCACCTCCCCTTCACTTTTGCTTGAGGAAGATCTACATATGATATTTTGAGGTTTAATATCGCGGTGAATGATGTTGCGATCGTGAATAAACTTGACAACGGGTAACAACTTTTCCAATAATTGCCAAATTTGAATTTCACTGAAAGCTCCTACCTCCTCCACTAAGGTTGCTAAATTAGTACCCTCAACAAACTCCTGCACTAAGTAAAAATAGTCTTCCTGCTGAAAATGTGCAAATAAAGTAGGAATTTGTGGATGCTTGCCTAATTGCTCTAGCTGCTGTACTTTTTGCTCAAAAACTTCAAGTGTCTGATTCTGCCAAAAGAATTGCTGAACAACACAAGGAACTGGGGGAAATTGACTTTCATCAACAGCAAAAAAGGTTTTGCCAAATCCCCGTTGACCAATCTGCTTAACTAAACGATAACGTGCTTGTACTAGCA
>JAQYWP010000683.1 GCA_029379285.1 Rhizonema sp. PD38 | reverse complement strand
CGCCAACAGTATCAGATACCTGCATTCAGGGGACACCTTGTAAAGTAAAGAAAGCACTAATTTAATTACGTAAGAATCAAAATATATGTAATAAATCTACACACTTAGATTGATGTAGCTGGGAGAAGTATAGAATGATAATTTCCTAAAAATTATCATTCTATGCAATTTCAGCAGAAAAATAAATTAGCAAGATTGATTCTGACAATTTCTCTTTACTGTTTACCCTTATTAGCTTGTAACCAGCCACAACCAATCATTCCAAACAATCAAACACCAAAAGCCACAGAAACCCCAGCAATCCCTACAGCGAAACCTCTATCTCTACAAACATCATTACCACCAGATAAAAATTATTTTCTCGATAATCAAATCTGGGGCAACCCTGGAGATAAACAAAATTTAATTCAAGCCATTGACAATAGTTTAAATTATCTAAAAACTTCAGAAGCCAAAACAGCTTATGAGAACTATACTCCTCCCGAAATTACCAAGAAAAGAGTAGAAAAAAGCCTGAAAAGATTTCGAGAATTAGTCAGTAATTCCCAAAATTCCCAAGAATTACAAGCCAGTGTCAACAAAGAATTTGTCTTTTACAAATCTATTGGTACCGATAACCAAGGAACTATTGTTTTCACAGGTTATTACAAACCAATTTACCAGGCAAGTCGCAAGCCAAGCGCCGAATATCGTTATCCTATCTACCGCTTACCTGAAGATTTTTCCACCTGGAGTAAACCACATCCCACCCGTTTAGAATTAGAAGGGTCAGACGCTTTACAAGCTGATAAGGGTAAGCTCAAAGGTTTGGAATTATTTTGGTTAAAATCGCGGTTAGATGCTTTTCTTTCCCAAGTTCAAGGTTCTGCCGTTTTACAATTTGCAGATGGAACTAAAACCACAATTAACTATGCTGGAAATACCGAACATAATTATGTTAGTTTAGGTAAGGAATTAATTAAAGATGGGAAATTAGAGAAAGAAAGAATTACTTTAGAAAAGGTTATTAACTATTTAGAAAAAAATCCCGCCAGCCAAAATATTTACTTACCTCGTAACCCCAGATTTATCTTCTTTAAAGATACAAAAAACGCCCCAGCTATTGGCAGTCTTAACGTTCCAGTCACCCCCGAAAGGTCAATTGCCACAGATAAATCCTTAATGCCTCCCGGTGCATTAGCTATCATTCGCGCTCCCTTCCCTTTCATCAATCAAGGGAAAATTGAACAGCGTCTTGTCAGTCGTTACGTTCTCGACCAAGATACAGGAGGTGCAATCAAAACTCCGGGTAGAGTTGATTACTATATCGGTGTTGGCAAACAAGCTGGCGAGCGCGCTGGTTCTATTGTTAATAAAGGTGAGCTATATTATCTCCTATTGAAAGATTAATTTAGTCCTCAAAGTATTCAGGGCAAATGCCTAAATACGCTCTGGACATAAATTATGCGTCTTTCCAGTTCAAGAGTGATTAGCGATGTCTGACGACAAGCCCTGACGCCCGCTCTCACGGCATGTGGCGTCCGCGCTGGCTCACTTTTAACTTTTGCCTTGTTCGGTCACTTCGGAGTAGTGCTGCTGTGGTTCGAGTGGCAACGCCTGGTTGAACAAGTTCGGGAGCTTGGGAAAGCTTTTCTTAGGGAGCCTGAAGTTCTGTTGGCGAACACATCGCTTGAACACGCCAAATTCTACCTTGAAGATCCAAGCAACAATGTCATTGAGATAAAAGCGTACCGGAACTTCAGTGCCACATTGAAGCAGCAAGGTACGGACTACAACTATGAGGAGGCACAATCGTGAAAGGATGGGGGTTCAAACAAGCTGTTTTAAACGCACTCTTAACGTGGCAAGAGTTTCCTTTATAGATGCTGCCTACCTCCAGTCATGTGCCGGTTGGATGCTCACCAGCGTTTAACTGATCCTGCTACCAAGAGTTCAATTTTGTGTAGAGTCGTGTGCCCAGTGATAAACAGGGTTTTGCCTTGCGATCCCCCAAAAGCAAAGTTAGTCACAGCGTCTGACATCAAAATTTTGCCAAGAAGCTTTCCCTCTGGTGAAAAGATATGGATACCATCACCGCAGCCTGCGTAGATGTTGCCCAGCGCGTCTACATCGACGCCATCTGCACCCCACTCTTTGTTATCTATGTGGCACAATACATTGCCACCAGATAGGGTATGATCGCTATTGACGTTAAAAACGCGAATTTGCCGATTGTCATCTGCGGAATCGCCCACATAAAGTTTGGTTTCATCTGGTGAAAAAGCAATACCGTTCGGCATGTGAAAGTCATCAACAACTGAGGCGAGATGATGAGTTTGAGGATCAAAGAAGAAGACATGGTTTTTGTTTTGTTCTTTGGGGCGATCGCCTAACCCATAGGGAGGATCGGTGAACCAAATCGTTCCATCTGACTTAATCTCCAGATCGTTGGGAGAGTTCAGCCGCTTGTTCTCAAAGCGATCCACTAAAACTTCGCGCTGCCCATTGCGATCAGTCTTGCTGATGGCTCTGCTTTCGTGTTCACACGTGTAAAGATTACCCTGAGTATGGGAATACATTACCATTGCAGCCAAAGCTGGACTGGCGAACGGTGAGGAGTCCATCTGTTTCACTCCAAGCTTTATGTTCACTTGCACCCGTGTCGCTGAATATCAGACGATTGTGCCACTTGTCCCAAACAGGCCCCTCGCAGAAATACATTTTATCTGCTAAGAGTATTGGTTCTGCATCAGTAGACAAAATGCCCGGAATTGCTTGGTTATTCATATTCTCCTTATACTATTCAACCATCAAAATAACAGCTACAAAGCAGTTTCCTCTGAGACTATAAGGGATTTCACAAGTCAATGACAATCTGACTCGATAGATGTATACGGTAATAATATTTTTGTAAGTTACGGCAATGCTACATCCGCTACTGGTTATGGTGACAGGCTTTCGACAATCGCTCCACACACATTCAGTTAACAATGCCGCCAAGGGCTACATGCCCCTTCGGACTTGCATGAGAACTTCAGAACCCTTTTGCATAAAAGATTTCTGGAAATTCAATGACAAGTTACTTCGGCACAATCGGAATTATTTAATTATCATAAAATTCAGCGAGAAAATTCATAATTTTCTCAAGGACACTTGCCTGAATAGACACTTGACCGTTACAGTAATTTAGGAAACGTTTAAGTAACTAAGCCCCAGTTCACGCTGGGGTGTTTCTTATTTAAGATGCACTCGCATATATTATATTGGCTATTTTGTCCACAAATCTTAACAAAGTGTTTCCAGCTTTTCTGCTGTTTTGTTGAGATTGGGAATTGCGAGTTGGGTAATAAGTTCTTCGCCATTACCCGTTACTAGCAGTTCAAGCTTTGGTAAGAGCAACAGACAAGCACAACTTATTCCAATTAGATCATCCTCCATGAATAGAGCGCTCGCATTGATCTACCTCAACCACCTATGTGATCTGAATCATTGAGAATCGACCTGAATCTAGGAAATTGTTAAGCGGTAAACTTTTCTAAGAAAAAGAGGAGGAAGGCAAGCAAGAGCGGAAATTCCTCCTTATTCGCCTATGCCCTCTTACCGAACAAAGCAAATTTGTAGAAAAACCTTTCTTATTCTTCCCGAATCAACGGCTTCAACCGAGATTCAATAGCAAAAAACGTGACGTATAAACGCCACGTGTCATTTTATAGTTTAAAGAAAAACGTGTATAAACACCCCGATGTAAATATCTTAAATTTTTATTGATACAATGTCCTTAGTAAAATTACTTAAAATCTGCATAAGCGATTTTTAAAATTACGCAATTTCACTGAGAAAATACAGCGTTTATGGTAGGGTGTTAGCAGGAATTTTCCTCGCTACTTTACAGGCAGTCCACCACATCAAAACACTGACTCTGCTTTAACTCATTCAGAATCTGTACATCAGCCGAACCAAAAAGATACAGTTGTTCTTGAGCGCGAGTCATCGCAACGTATAATAGTCTTCTGGCGAAAACTGCGGCTTCGGGTTCTTGAGAGTAACGATCACCAAACTGCTGTACCCAAAGAATCAGTACTGCTTTAAACTCCAGCCCTAGAGAAGACAGAGCCGTAATCAGCCTGACTCCTTCTCGGTGATTGTTGTAGGAGCCCTTATTTTCTATATTTTCTGTAACCCACGAAGATCCCAAACCCAAGTCTTGAAGTTGTTGTTGTAGTTTGTTAAATAAAGGAATGTCGGTGCGTGTGAGGTAGCGATACAAAATAGCAATATCTCTTGCTTCATAGCCACTGTTTTGAAGCTTTTGAACTTGAGTGATAACTGCTTGAACTTCACATTCTCGATTAGCTTGGATTTGCAAAACTGGACGTTGACCGTGACCAAAAGCAGTGTTTGGCTGGATAATTGGGAAGGTTCTTTCTTCTTCTACTTTAAATGAAGCTGTAGGTACCAGGACACTCCACGCAGCAGACAAAATTTCTTGAGTATTGCGGTAGTTTTGTGATAATTCCTTAGAACGCTGTCCGCCTTGCACTTTAATTCCTACAGATTTCCAGGTAAAATTACGACGCTTGTAGAGTTTTTGAGAACCATCGGAAACAATCATTAAATTACCATTTTCAGGATCTTTGAGTGCTGCGACACAACACTGAAACCAGCTAGGAGAAAAGGTGTGCGCCTCATCTACCAAAATTGCATCCCATTTTTGTTCTAGGGGAAACTTTGTGATCGCCTCTCGCAATTTTTCTCCCAGCACCTCCTCATAGTCTTCCGTGACTTGCTGAGGATTGGGAAGTCTGCCGAGGATTTTCTTTGCCCAGCCGTGGAAATGAATCACCTCGATCCGTTCTTTGTCGTGAGGGTTGTGGCTTTCGTCGTGAAGCGCTTCTTTTGAATAATGGTGTAAGATAGTTTTGTAGGTAGAGTGTGAGATAATAAGTTAAAATCAACAGTCTGAACGCGGAATATTATCGTGTTCCAATAGTTTTTATAACATTCAAAAATTGCTACTGTCCCAATAATACAAGTGACAATTCCTGTTAAAGTAAATCTCCCTATTCTTCCTGCAACTATGTTGGCTTTTAATGAGGATACCGTATTGATATCCTCTGATGATTTTAATAGACTCATTATCTAACACCCTTACAACACTACTTCAAGTAAAGTAATCTCTACTTC
>JAQYWP010000682.1 GCA_029379285.1 Rhizonema sp. PD38 | reverse complement strand
ATTATATGGTCATTGACAGATGAAGCAAAGCATTTAATTTTGAAAGCTATGAAATGCCCTAACTGTGCTCTCAATTGCTTACTTGAAGGTACGCAAGATGGCAAATGACTCTTTAAATATCGAAGATAGCGAACTGGCTTCACTCGCTCAAAGATTTTTTGCCCAACTCATTGACTCTTTGATCGTTATTGCAATAGTGATTTTGTCGGTAAGTATTCTTCCAGAATCAGTAGTCAGAGTTGGTGTTTATTTATCACTCTTCTATCTCTTATTTGCGGATGCGATAAAAGGCGGGCAAAGTTTTGGAAAACAGGTCATGCAAATATCAGTAGTAGATGCAACATCAAAGAGACCTTGTACGTTAATTAAGTCGTTGATTCGTAATCTGTCATTAGCATTTCTGGGAATAATTGACTGGGTATTCATTTTCTCAAGAACCAGACAAAGACTGGGAGATAGAATTGCAAACACGATAGTTATCAAGAAGTAGTTATTTGTACGTTGGTTTATACACTTTTTACAACTAGTACACCTCGGCACGAGCGTCACCCGAAGGGGTTTCCCGCAACTCACGGCGACTGCGCTGGGCGATCGCGCTCTGGTGCACGAAATTCCTGTAGTCTTTCAGAAGGCGTGACGGCAGTCGGCAGCTATGCTGAAGGCACCCACGCTTAAAAACGTGGGATTGAAGTAAAGCTACAGCCCAAGGGAAGCTTCCCCCGGCAGACTTTACATAAGGACGCCGTATTTCGAGACGCGTAGCGCGGCGAAATACATTTTTATTCTTTTGGTGGGCTTTAAACATACGAATGTAGGATTTTTAAGAAATTTACCTTCTGCCTTCTGCCCTCTGCCCTCTGCCTTTCTTTGTAACCTGTGTTTTGTGTTCACCCCTGAGGAACCAAATTTAGGAGTTCTTCAACCGTGAGACTGCGCTTAACTTGTACTGCCTGATGCTTAACAGCATCCAGCAATGATTGAATTTGTGGCTGACTGAGCGTAATTCCATGTTCTTGCAGTACACTGAGTACTAGATGCCGACCAGAATGTTTGCCAACTACCAAGCGACGTTCCCAACCAACATCTTCCGGCGCAAACGGTTCGTAAGTACTCGGATTTTTCAGTACACCGTGAGCATGAATGCCCGATTCGTGTGCAAAAGTATTTTCACCGACGATCGCCTTCCAAGGAGGAACCGGCCAGTTGGCAGCTTTGGCAACTAACCGTGACAGTTCCAGCAACTTTTTTGTATCAATGCCTGTTTGAACCTTGTAGATGCATTTCAGTGCCATCACGATTTCTTCCAAAGCCGCATTGCCTGCCCTTTCGCCAATCCCGTTTACTGTAGTATTGACTGATAGCGCTCCTGCTTCAATCCCAGCTAGCGAGTTTGCCATTGCCAATCCAAAGTCATTGTGCGTGTGCATTTCGATTGGAATGAACAAGTGATGAACAAGCGAGCGAACTTTGCTGAAAGTGGTTAGAGGGTCGAGAATTCCTACAGTGTCACAGAAACGAAACCTGAAAGCGCCTTCCTCCTGAGCAAGGAACGCTACATCTAATAGAAAAGATTCATCAGCTCTAGAGGAATCTTCTCCGCCAACGGAGACGGATAAACCATGATCGCAGGCGAAATTTATCGCATCTCGTAGACGATCCAGAATCACCTGTCGCTGCCCCCCAAACTTTGCAGCAATCTGAATTTCCGAGACGGGAATAGAAATATGCACCCGTTGCAAACCACAATCTATAGAGGCTTTGATATCAGATAAATTAGCACGGTTCCAGCCAAGTAATTTAGCGTTTAATCCTAAACTAGCAATGATTCGGATTGACTCTGCTTCTTCAAGCCCCATTGCCGGAACGCCAATTTCTAGTTCCGGAACACCAATGGCATCAAGAAAGGTAGCGATCGCAATCTTTTCCTCAACGTTAAAAGCTACGCCTGCTGCCTGTTCGCCATCTCGCAAAGTCGTATCGTTAATGTGAATGGGATGTTTGTTCATAATCAAGTGATTATTCATCATCGGCTCATTTGTTGTGTAATTTTCATTTGCTTGAGGCATACTGAGACTCCATTTCAAATATTTGCGACAACTTCCCCAATATTGCTGATGTCATAATCGGCCTTGAACCTCTAACTGCGATTGGACTAGCCGATGTCCTAAGGTACTGAGCAACTGCTTTACTGGTGGTTCTTCCAAGTACTCATTGATAATCACGCTCATCGGCAGAGCGATCGATGCAGAGGGATAAATCCCAAACTAAAGGCAGCAACTACGGATGCCAAACTGACTACCTACATCCCTCTATTCCTGAGACTACGGATAGAGCGACATCTTGATGGCTGTAGACGATATTGTCAAATCCAATAACCGTGTGCAATGCGACTTGCTCCTCTTGGAGCTTGCGCTCTTCAAGCATACGACTATCGGAACCAGGTTCACGATTGATAATAGTTATTTCTAATTTCACCAAGTCGGTGACTGTTTTGATTCCCTTTAAATTTCCCAGTGATGCTAAGAGTCCTTCGTCCCAAACCCCAAGAGTCATTAAAACTGCACTCCTACCACCTAAAGCTTTCCGCACAAATTGACTCCTAACCCGTGCTAGGCTCACTCGCAATTCTTGCAATTGCTGTCCGCTTTCGACTCTAGTAACAACTACCCCAACTTGTGGTTTATCTTCCTCAAACCAGAATAAGTTCTCCACCTGGCAGCTAAGCGCTTTGGCTAAACGCAGTGACATAGCAATAGAAGGATCATATTGTCCTGATTCTACACCACCAATACTCTGACGAGTTACGCCAGCGATATTATCTAAATCCTGCTGACTCATGTCCAAGCGAGTTTTAATTGACTTCAGGTTATGACAAAGGTTCACATCTAGCTTCATGAAGCTACATCTCTCCGTTACAAAAAGCTGTTGTGGACAAACTTAATATATCGGGGCAAGCGCTACGGTTTAAGAGTGTTTATCGTTTCTGTTAGAAGACATGTTGATGCTTTATTTCGATTCATCTTGCGCAAGTCTAACATACATATTGCAAAAATCCTTGCTGCTTTGGATACTATTTGGCGATCGCGTTTTCATCACCTATGAACCAAATTGATCATCATACGACTTTGGCTCAACGGAAAGTTGCAAGGGCGCTAGCATCAATAGCGCTGCCACAATCCCACGAGGAAAGCTCGTAGGATTGTGGCAGCATAACAGAAAAAAATGCGACTTTTAGTCCGAGTAAGGTATATCCCGATCTAGATGCCCATAGTCTTTTTTGGTTGGTACTGCTACCCACTGGAGTTCCAACCATAAGGAGGGGTTTTTTTCCTTTAATCTTGAAGCGGGATCGCGGATAATGCGTGTGGCGTTCATGCAAAGTGCGTCCGATATTCCCAGATCTATGGCAACACCTTTGAGAATGTCTTTGTAGGCATTGACTAAGACAAACAGCACATTGGGCGAATATACGGCAAAATGCTGAAAAAGTTTTGGTGGGCAGCCCCAGTAGAAGTTTACGATTTCGACGTGGCAGTACTGGAGCAACTCACCGAGTTTGGGACAGCGTCCCTTAGCTACGGTGATAAATTTTTGGACTAAAACCTCTTCGGTCAACATTATAAGTTCTACTCCTTCAATGAGGTAGATAAATTGTGGCGTGCTTCATAACGCCGATTTCTCAATAGTAGTAAGAATTTTACGCAGTTTTTCCGGCTGTTTTGAGTAAGAGGTTGCCAATTGCTCCAGATACTTTGTTTTGAGGGATAATCCCTACTGCATCGTCCTAGTCAAACAACCCAAACTTCACCAGCAATTCCTCTAGCTGATCATTAGACATAGATTTCGGAATCACAAAATCTGTGTTGTCGTCAATTGCCATTGCCAGGTTGCGATAGTGCAGCGCCTGGGCACAATTAGGAGCATACTCAATTACCGTCTTGCGGTGGAACTCTGCTCTTTGCACCATGTTGTCTCTGGGTATGGTGTAGATCGTTTGAGTGCCTAGTTTCTCTGCCAGAGCCTGGATCAGATCGTTTTCTCGATCAACGTTGCGAGAGTTGCAGATTAATCCTCCCAGACGTATACCGCTTATAGAAGCATACTTCTGAATACTTCTACAGATGTTATTGACGGTATACATTGCCATAATTTCTCCAGAAGTGACGATGTAAATTTCTTGAGCTTTGCGTTCGCGAATAGGCATTACAAATCCACCGCACACCACATCACCTAGACCATCATAGAATGTGTAATCAAGTCTAACTGATTCATCATAGGCACCAAGTTGTTCTAGTAACCCAATGGATGTTAAGATGCTTCGACCTGTACATCCCACACTAGGCTCCGGACCACCCGATTCCACACACAAAATCTTCCCCCATCCTTCTTGGCGGAAGTCTTCTAGATTCACTTCTTCTTGTTCTCTGCGCAGCGTATCGAGTACAATTTTTTGGTGGAATCCGCCTAAAAGGAGTCGGGTAGAGTCCGCCTTCGAGTCACACCCCACAACCATCACCTTACGACCCAGATCACTCAGTCCAGCTACTGTATTTTGAGTCGTTGTGGACTTACCAATTCCTCCTCTCCCATAAATAGCAATCTTCCGCATAAAAACCTCGGTCATGGTCCAGACCAGTTTATTGACCTCTAAGATTATGGTGTAATCAAGCAGAGTGTTTAATCAAAATAGAGTTGTAGTTTTTGTACAGGAACTTACCGAGGTTATGACAGCATCAACGTTGCCAGATAGTACATACTGGTCATTTATATAACACAATAACTATCGCGGCTATCTACTATAAAGTATTAGCATTTAGCCCTCAGCTATCATTATTTTTCCTTCTTTGGAAGATAGATAAAAAAAATCAGTCCAGCCTGGCAATGACAACGGCTTTGCCAAAGGGAAAACCAACTTTTTAGCGGCTTTGCTCCGCTTCGATTGTAATGCCGTCACCAAAAACTGATCAGACTGGGCTGATACTACTCGCTTCGCAGGTATCTAAGGGGGTTTTATCCTTTAGATTTGCTATAACTCAATAATATCATACATCCGTCAAATTTACTTGCGCTGAACAATAAATTTACAAAGAGTATTCGTGGTTACATTTAGTCTTCACCTAGAGAGTCTTAAAGTTACGAAACTTGCCTTTTTTACTTTTTGATG
>JAQYWP010000681.1 GCA_029379285.1 Rhizonema sp. PD38 | reverse complement strand
GCTGCAGGCGGGTTTCCCGCCGTAGGCGACTGATGTTAGCGCAGCGTTAGCGACGGAGGAGCGTCACCCGGAGGGCGGTTCAATAAATTAAGCCGAGTGGCAAATGAATGCGTAAGTTCTAGGCTAAGTGCGCTAAAGCGCAACTACAAACAAATTTTACATTTTTCTTACGTGTATATTGACAATGTGGTGTACCATCACTACCACGAAATCTTCTACAATCCTTCCCCTTCAGTACGAATCAAGCGCGAGTAGACACCTTCAACTTGCCACAATTGTTGGTGAGTGCCTTGTTGTACAACCTTTCCGCGTTCTAAGACGATAATTTGGTCGCAGTCGCGGATGGTGCTTAATCGATGTGCTACAATAAGACAGGTACATCCCCGGCGACGGAGATTCCGATCAATAATTTGTTCGGTTTCCGCATCTAGGGCGCTAGTGGCTTCATCCATGACAAGTATGGAAGGATTATTCACTAAAGCACGAGCAATTTCTAATCGTTGTCGTTGACCTCCACTTAAATTAGCAGCTCCTTCGATAAGTTCCGCATCAAATCCTCCAGACATTGACAGAATGACATCAGCGATCGCCGCATCTTCACATGCTCGCATGAGGTTTTTATCTGGTACAGTAGTATCCCATAAGGTTAAATTGTCTCTAACTGTACCCCCAAACAGCAAAATATCCTGCTCCACTATTGCAATGGAGTTAGTAAGTAGTTGCTGGGGAATCTCAACTCTTGGTTTACCATCAAAGCAAATTTCTCCTACCCACGGTTGGTAAAGTCCACTGACAAGTTTAGCGATGGTAGACTTGCCAGAACCGCTTCCACCAACCAAAGCGACTCGCTGCCCAGGTTTAATTGAGAGGTTAAAGTTCTCAATTAGAGGCGGTTCTAAGCGGCTATAACCAAAGGTGATATTCCGTAACTCCACATACCCCTGCAATTTAGGAAGAAGATAGGAGGATGATTTTACCTCCTCCACTCCCCCACTCCGCTCCTCCCCAATTGGGTTATCTAGCACATCATCAAGGCGAATCAAATTTCCTTCGAGTTCCTGAAGAGTCGTCCCGAAGTTGACAAGATTATTCACAGGCTCCTGGAAGTTAAACATCAAACCTTGAAAGGCGATGAGCATCCCGATGCTAAGATGTCCATCCATGACTCGTAAACCGCCAATAACTAGCAAAAACATCGAAGAAAGGGCAGATAGGAGCGTAGGTAATACTGAGAATGTTTGATTTGTGACTCCTAATTCCTGCTGGGAATTGAGAGCCTTTGTATAGTAACCTGACCATCGGGAAAAGAAATCTGATTCTAAGCCAGATGCTTTAAGTGTTTCTACGCTTTGCAGAGCAGCAATAGATACGCCGGCAGCTTTACCATACTCCTGGATCAATCGTTGATTAGCGTCTATACGTTGACGGGAAATCCATTGTAAGGTAAAGATGTTGACGGCAGCAAAACTGACGACAATTAAGGTGAGTACCCAATCATATTGTACCATGACTAAGGCATAAAAAAGCACCATAACTGTATCAATAATCGTCGTTGCCAACCTTCCGGCAAGAACATTAGCAACTTCGTCGTTGAGAGTGGTGCGGTTACTGATTTCACCAGCAAATCTTTGAGCGTAAAAGCTCACGCTTAAGCGTAGGATATGCCAGAGAAAGCGGCTAGACATGCCTACAGCTAATTTGATTTTTAAACGGCGCAGGTAGCGCAACTGCAGTAGCGTGAGTGAACCTTGGAGTAGACAGGCGATCGCCATTGCCCAAAGCAGGGGATACAGCCATAATTGCCGCCCCTCAATCAGGATGTCGTCTACAAACACCTGGCTGAACACGGGTACTACCAACCCAACCAAGGTTAAGAAAAATCCCGCAATCATGCAGTAAACTAAAGCACTTTCAGTACCCTGTAAACGTGACCACAGGGATAGAATCATGCTGGGTTTATGACCACTTTTTTGGAACTTTATCCCAGGCTCAATCACCAGCACAACTCCTGTATACCCCTCGTCAAATTCTTGTAAAGAGACATGACGCGGTCCTGTACCGGGGTCATTAAGGTAAACTCGTTGTTGGCGAAATCCCTCTACTACCAGGAAGTGGTTAAAGTTCCAGAAGACAATATAAGGAGGGCGCAGTTCTTGCAGTTGCTTTAGCTCTTTTTTAAAGCCTTTAGCTTCTAGTCCGTAGTTTCTCGCCGCTTTGAGCATGTTGGATGCTTTACTGCCATCACGGGAAACTCCGCAGTCTCGTCGCAGTTGTGGTAGTGGTATAATTTTACCGTAATAACCCAGAATAATTCCCAAAGCAGCAGCACCACATTCCACAGCTTCCATTTGTAGGACAGTCGGTGTTTTTACTCGTATGCTTCTGCGTGGCAGTAATTTTTGTAAGTACTGCCAAGGATTAATCGGTGTTAATAAGGTAGATTTAATAGATACCACTAACAGACCTCAAGATCGGTAAAACGAAGGTGATAGGAGCGCGTTCTTCCACCTTGACTCGCACAACAGTGGTGGTTCCCGAAGAAATTTTCAGGTGTGGTCCTTTAGAAGAAGACCATTTGTAGCCGCTCGGTGTGTTAGCATCTAAATCTAGGTCAGAAAATACTTGTATCAGTCCTTGTTGTTTAGATACCAGACCTTCTACCACTTCCGGATTGCCTACTGACGACGCGGCTGCCTCTTTTGTAATCGGAAAGCGTGAGATACTAGTGACATTACCGACAATACCGCCAAAGCGTTCCCGCTTGACAGTTTGGGGAGTAATTTGGATTGTCATCCCTGGCTGAATTTTTTTGCCTTCTGCTACTGGAAAATAGGTAACACCAACTAGCTTGCTTTGAGGATTTTCTGCCTCTATGGTAGCAAGACGGGTGCCGGCATTGACAACTTCAGAACTTACGCATTGACAATGCGTAAGTTCTGAACTTGTCCTGGTGTGAGCGTAATTTCTAAAATCCGTCCTGAGTATTGACTAATAATCTGGCTGTTATCACCCAGTTGCAATTCCAGTTTGGCAATCTCTCGCTTGACTTCTTGAATCTCTTTTTTGCGGGTAGTGGCATTTTCTAAATCTTGTTGAGCTACAGAAGCCTGTTTACTATCCAGTGCTTTCAACTGAGCTTGCAAGTCAGAGATGGTAGTAAGATTTTCACGATAATCTTTTTCTTGTTGAGTCTCCTTCACCTCCAGTTCCTTCAACTGGGTTTGGATGTCAGCGATTTTTTCCTGGTTTTGCAAATATTCCTGTTCTGCCCTAAGAGCATCATCCTCGGAAATCACTCCTTCTTTTTTGAAGAGCTGTCGGCGGATTTCCATTCTTTGTGTATAAACAGGAGTTAGAACTTGGGTTTGTCTCAGGCGTTGTTGCAAACCTTGACGTTGCTGCCTAATTGAGGTACTACCTTTGGTTTTCACCAGAGGCGTAATAGCATGAAGTTCCTGAATACGTTGCTGGAGATACTGGCTTTGCTGCTGCTGCGATCGCTTTTCTTGTTCCAGCCTTTGCCCTTGCAGCGAACCCACCGCTTGATCTTGTAACTCTAGTTGCGTCAGTTTAGCTTGCTGCTGTTGCAGTTGCTTGCGGAGTTCAGCTTGATCAATTGTTGCCAGTACTTGCCCCTTTTTGATGACATCCCCAACTTTGACATTGAGAGCTATTAACTGCCCAGCACTTTTTGATTGCAAGGGTACAACGTTGCTAGGATAAATTAGCACACCTTGACCCTCAACGGTGATGGGGATACTTCCATAAATACTCCAGATGGCAGCTACTCCCACTACAGAACCCAAGGCGACAAGAGGTAGCCAGCTTCTGGGGCTGACTACCTGCATGAGCAGATCTAGTCTTTCAGGAGAAGATAGGCGCTCTAGGGATTCTTTGCGGAATATGGTAGTTTTCTGGTTTAGCATTTACATTTATTTTCCAAAGATAAATTAGTTATTATCAAGTCTCTCTAGAAAATTCATCGGTTTTGGCTCGTCATCTAAAACTCCTTTGTCAAATAGGAGATTAAGAGTCTTAAATATATGCGCAGATGAGATGCCACGAAGGTTAAACAAAGAAGCAATTTCCTCAGCAGTTTTGTCTCCATTTTGTATAATTTTGCCTAGCTCACTGAGATATGGATCATTGCCAAATTTTAAAGTTTTGAATTCTGTTGAAACTTGAAATCCATCAGAAAGGCTCTGATATTTTATGTTACGAGGAAAACTAATCAAGTCACTCGGTCTAACTGTCAGAGGCATATTATCAACGATCATCCTTTCGAGGAGAATCTTTAGATCATTGCTGTCGGAGAAAGTTCCTTCGTCATAAACTATATAACCTAAAGGCCAACGTTTATCAGCATTACAGGGGCTAATGAGCTTGACACTCTGATCAACCATGTTAAATAAAAATCCTGTTACACAGGCAATTGTTCCTGGTATAAAATAATTACTATTTTGTTTACTAATTTTTCTATTTTGCTCCCATGCTCTCCCAGAATTGGCTTTTATAAGATCAGATTCTTCATTTAATAACATTAATTCGACAAAAGTTAGCTCATCAGGACTGAATTCTTCATGAACTTGATTGAGCATTTTACGAGAGAGAATGGAAAAACGATTCATTAAACATCCTTTTTCTCTCGACAGTTCTAGAAGCTTTCGAGTACGTTGTGGATTTTTAAGAGGCTGAGATGTAGTAGTTTGGGGAAAACTTCCTAAAATATCATAAAAATCGGTACAGAATTTTTCGTAATCTGGATTGTCAAGTGGATCTGTAGCCCAGTAACAAAAACCGGTACCCGCTGCAGAACCAAGTATTCCTTTAATTAACTCAAGTACTTCACGCCATAGCTTTGTATTTTTTTGATTATATATGAAAATATCACTTAAGCGAGGTGCTGAAACTGCACAGAATGAACATCCTACAGAACATCCTTTACTAAGTTCAAAACAAATAGGTATATGAAGAATACTTTCATAAAACTTTTTAACAAACTGATATGATGTGCGAGCAATTTGTCTCTCTCGCCATACTTTTAAGCGACAATCATTCAAAGAAGCAGCAGTAGACCTTATTATTTCAAACTGATAAGATTTTTCAATAAATTCAATATATAGTTTTAAGTTTTCAGAAATTGGCACATTTTTATTAGCTTCAATAGCATATAT
>JAQYWP010000680.1 GCA_029379285.1 Rhizonema sp. PD38 | reverse complement strand
GTGTTAAAAAAATTGACAAACGTATCCTTTTGTGATATATCTGCAACCAAATATTACATCACAGACAATACCGTGCCAAGCCGACCCAAAAGTCGGAAGGTGTAGAGACTATCTAAAGGCTAGCCTTGGCTAGCAGTAGAGTAGACAGTAAGCGATTGACTGTCGAAGCGGGGGACTCCTCTAATCAGAGGATGATGATATAGTCCGATCTACATGGTGACATGTAGCAGCTTGAACAGCGGGCAGAGTGTAGCGAACTTTGCTGAACGTAATGTCCAGAAAAGATTGATATTACTCAAGACGTGACAGATTACGTCAATCTCACTCATGGGGAAAGACGTGCATTTGATGGCATCCTCAGCTACCTCACGTTCCTCGATTCCGTACAAACCTGCAATGTGCCTCACATTAAAAACAGTGTTACCGCACCTGAAATTGCGCTTTGTATGGCGGAACAAATTTCACAAGAGGCAATGCACAATCAGTCTTATCAGTACATCATTGAAACGGTGATTCCAAGCGATCGCCGTACACATGTCTACGATTTTTGGCGGAGCGATCACGTTCTCAAACAACGATGCGAATTCATTGCTAGACTATACCAAAAGTATGTCGATAACCCGACTCTAGAGAATTATTTCGTATCACTGTTAGCAGATTACTTGTTGGAAGGACTGTATTTCTATAACGGGTTTATATTTTTCTACAATCTGTCCTCACGGATGCTCATGTCTGGCAGTGCTGATATCTTTAGAATGATTAACCGAGATGAACTCTCCCATGTGCGGCTGTATCAAAAATTGATTCCAGAAGCGATGCAAATTTTCCCCCACAGTCGTGAACAAATCTATGAAATGTTTGCGATCGCCGTTGAGCATGAATGCAAGTGGACAGGACATATTGTCGGAGATGATATTCTTGGCATTACGGCAAACAGTACAGAATACTATACAAAATATCTGGCAAATGCTCGCTTGAAGGCGATCGGTTTAGAGCCATTATTTCCCGAAGCTATTTACAAGAAAAGCCCTTATGCTCACTTGGAACGTTTCTCTGATACTAAAAAAGAAGCAAACACGAAGGCAAACTTCTTTGAAGCAAGTGTAACTAGTTACGTCATGTCCTCTAGTGTTGAAGGTTGGGATGATTTCTAAGAGGCGTTTATAAAAAACTGGTTTAGATGTAGAGACGCGATATAGTATCGCGTCTTTAAAAATGCGTCCCTGCTGAGATCACTAGCTCGTAAATCCCGTTAAATACAAAACCCATATTTTACCATTTCTTTGTACTGCTCCTCGATTTTACTCTCCTGCCGCTTGCAAGGTATCAACGTAAAGTTGTCGCAACAGGTTTAGCTGTCCAACAGCAGCAAGATTAGTGATTGGTGAAGTGTTGCAAACAACAATCACAGTCTGCCCATTTCCCGTAAAGTTTTCAAGTCAGCTTCAAACTCTTCAACATCATAATGGATACAAATTCCACGACTAGCAATTTCGCGTTGAAACTCAATTAAATTCATTCCTGCTAAGCGACGCGCTTTTCCAATGCTGATTCTGTCTTGTTGGAATAACATAATCGCAATTTCCAGCTTTAATTCAGCTTCTGAAATTGTCGCTGCAGCAAGAATGTCATCCGGAATAATTACACTCATTATGTTTTCTTTAAATAAGGTTTGCCATTTTCAGCTTAGACAATTTCTGTAGTTAGCCTTTGCGTGTTTACTGAAAGTTGTGCAACCATCTGTGCACGCGACGAAACCTTAAGCTTACGGAACATTCGCTTTAAAGCTTGCTTGACAGAATTTTCAGTAATCCAAAGTTCAGTCCCAATTTCTGCGTTAGTTCGCCCCAAAGCAACCAATTCAGCAATTTGTAATTCCCGAGGCGTTAAGCGATTAGTTCTAAATGAGAGGTGCTGCGTTCCTACAGAAAAAGTTTGTGAACGCACTGTCGCAGCCCAAACGGATAAGTGCAAGCATATGGCACTCAAATCGACTAGATTTTGGGTATCAAAGGCAGGCATTGACTTTTCACGTGTGCAGCCTACTACACCCACTATTTGAGCAAGATTTATGATTGGTCCTGCCATCACATGCCAATGATCCGGACGGGGACAGATTAATTGCCAAGCCTTGGGTGATGTCACTAATGCTTCGTGGACAGGAGCATGACGCTCCACCAAATAACGCGCTACAGGATTATGTTCGATGGAGAGTGCAATTTTCAATATTTTCTGAAAATTGGGATCTGTTAAAGGTAGTTGGTCGAAGAAAAAAATGGAACATCGTTTTGCAGCAAAATGCTCACCAATTTTTGGCACAATTTGCGATCGCAGGTCATGTTCCCTATGGGCTTGGTTGATGGCTTCAAACAGAAGCCCTAAAGAACTTGTCATAAGTTAAGTGGTCTTAAGTGTACCCGATCGAGGTCTAGAAGGATCATCTGTACTCAGCCTATATTAGCTTTAATCTTAACAATCACTTGATATGACCATCAATTCGGAAATTGATCGCGATCTGCTTTGCACCCGCTTTCGGCATCGCGCTCTCATCCGTTCGATGCAAATCGGCTTTTATGCGACTTCTGTCGTCTTTAACCTCTGCTTGATTGCTCAATTATTAACGGTTGGAGTCGCTTACTTTGTTAATCCTACATGGTGGGATATTCATGTTTGGCTAGTGCGAGGATATAGTGGACTGTCATTACTATTACTGGGATGGTCGTTTATCACCCCATTCTCACCCCAAATACAACGTCTCACCGCAAGTCTACCAGTGCTGCTTGGACTACAATTTTGCAGCATTTATCTCAAAAGTCCTTTACACCTAGAGATTTTACATCCTTTGATTGGATTTGCGTTACTCTACGTTTCTTCTAGTCTTGTACATCGTATATGGCGCAGTCTATCGCCCACCCATCAGCAAAATGAGCAAGTTTAAGAGGTAGAAATGACGCAAGATGCAATCTTTGGTCCCTTCTTCGCAACAGTGTTTCTGACACTCCTAGTCTGGGTGTATATGTACATCCGTCGGATCAGTTTCATCACAAGCCTAAAGACTCGCCCGCAAGACCTTGCTGCACCTGGCACATTGGCGCAGATCTCGCCACCAAACGTATCCAATCCATCAGATAACCTAAAAAACCTGTTCGAGATTCCGGTACTTTTTTATGCGCTCGTGCTATACGTGTTCATCACCAAGCAAGTGGATGCAGTGTATGTGAACGCCGCATGGGTATTTGTTGTATTTCGCACATTGCATAGCATCGTGCATTGCACATTCAATCTGATCATGCTTCGGTTCTACCTCTACCTATTTGCCACACTCACGGTATGGTTCATCGCAATCCGCGCAGCTCTTGTCCACTTCATCTGAGGTTACTAGCCGCCGCTTACCTTGGTCCTTAGGTGACTTAAATCTTTAGTGGAACCAGTGACCTAAATCCTATCTGTCAGTATTTAGAAGCCAGTTTGTGTCAGGTTATTGGTAAAGAAGTTTTCCGTCTAAATTGACGTTTGGTGGAGCGGCTGAAAACTGCTAGGGTGGAGGCTTCCACCCTACTCATCATCATGTATGATGAAGGAATTCTTAGAGATACAGCATGAAGATTAGGAGTCAGCATATGCAAGCGATCCTTTTAAGCCGTGAAGAAGTTGCTCAACGTGCAGAGCAACTATACGAAAGCAGAATCCGTCAAGAAGTGGAAATCGAAGAAAACGTCGGCAAAATGGTCATCATTGACATTGAGACAGGTGACTATAAGGTTGATAAAAATAGCTTACGCGCTGCTGACTACCTGAGTGAGAAACATCCCAATGCTCGCCTCTTCGGAATCAAAATCGGGTACAACGTCGGTGCGGCTTTTGGTGGTGGTGTCATGGAGCGTGTGGTTAAGTGATCTCGGGTATTGTAGGTGATGGACACGCGATTATTACTATCCCATTTCGGATTCCCAATCGCGCTGACTTCCCGATTGAGTTTGTGATAGACACAGGATTTACAGATGAGCTTTGTCTACCGCCAGAAGCAGTCGCGTTACTAAATCTTCCTTTCAAACATGATATGCGTGCGAATTTGGCAGATAATAGCCGAGTTATATTGCCAGTTCACAAAGCGATTATTATTTGGAACGAAGAGGAGCGAGAAGCTCGTGTATTTGCGACAGGACGGCGACCTCTAGTTGAAACTGCTTTGCTAGATAATCATGAGCTTGTGATTCAGTTTACCGAAGGTGGATTAGTAACGATTGATGAGTTGTAGTTCTCAGCATCGGTGCAGACGCAGGCTAACAAGTCGATGAAGCGGACGGACGAGAGATCTTAGTGAATGCCAAGGTTATCTGTCGCCGCTTATCTTGGTCGTTACGGAGGGACATCACGCAGGAATCCACCGTTTATCGTTCGATCTCAAGAGAGGCTGAGAAAAAAAAGACACGGGCGATCGCTTTTCTTTAAAAGTTTAAAACCTTTTTTACTAGTATTCTACTGATGAGAATTTGTACCTGATACCTGATTCAGTTTCCCATCCGCACAAGGCTTGATCGGGTGTTTTGGTGAAAGGTGTTCACCCTCCACACCAACAGTTATACCCCGTATCTGACGCAGTGCATTGATAGACTTAGGACAATCACAACCAAACTTAGCAATAGCAGCATCACTCTCTTCTTCAGAAAAATTTAGGACTTTCACTCCTGCTGGGGCTTGATTGTCCTGTTGATTGACTTTTGCCATAAATAAGCGGTTAAAAGTAGCCAAGTGTGCATTTCCAGTACAGTTTTGGCGACTGCAATTCACGACAGCTTGAGGAACTTTTTGTACAGATGTATTATCAGCTTGTTGCTCGGGATTAAAGTTAGCCGCTTTGACTGACTTTTCTGAGAACAATGTCAGCAGCATCGAACCCATTAAAGTTGAACTGGATAGAAAAATCAATCCAATTTTGTTCATTCTTTACTCTTCACTTAGAAGTATTTATTTGACTCCTCAAGTTTAGCAAAGCCGATTAAAAAATAGTGTTCAATAACAATAATTAATTTAGTTAACTAGTTTAAGGAGTCTCTATAAATAGAAAATAAATTTTGCTTTTTTATTCTTAATATATTTTCTTTGCTTAGGAGTATCCATAAAAATAGCAACCGCCGTATGTCTGAACCCAAGCGTGAAGTCTGTAGGACAGAAGATTCTGTCCTACAG
>JAQYWP010000072.1 GCA_029379285.1 Rhizonema sp. PD38 | reverse complement strand
TTTTCTTCTTTTCACTACTGCACTTTTTGTCTAATTTGTCAATGCGTAAGTCCTGGACATTTAGGACTAGCTCCTCCTTTTTAACCTGCGAGAACTCATGCTACCCAAAGCAAAACCCCAGGCGGATGACCAGGGGTTGACAGTTGTTGCAAAAAGGTGTTTCCAATCAGATGCTACAATCAACACGCTCTTCTTTGTGTTTGTGGTAGTACACCCCGATAAAAACCCGGTTTGAAGAGTTGTATGCTGTTGTGTTTATCGTCAAACTACTTGACGAATTGATTCAAACTATACTCTTCACTAAATTAAAGTGGTTGCCATCTTGCCATGATGATTAAGTACTGCATTTCCTAAATTCTGATCATAAAAAAAGCTTGTAGTTGCGATCCAGATCTCTCTTATCGCAACGCGCGAACATAACGCTATGAATTTAGGCAATTTTGTACTAAGCCGAAAATAGGAATATTAACAACATGATTCTGAGGCAATCAGGTGTAGGACACAGGCATTAATCTGACCATGATCGCAGATGCTGAAGAGCAAAGGAAGAGTGCAAGGTATTAGAAGGCGGCAGATACTGATCGCCGCAAGCTTCTCATCAACCAACTCTTAGCATAGTGGACAAAGTTTCTAGAGTCAGGTTAAACGTCACGCCCTTTGAAAAAATTATATACCGCAAGACCAATCGCTAAAAGTAACACTACATGAATTAGACCTCCTGCAATGTGAAATACCAGCCCTAATGCCCAGAAGGCGAACAGTAAAACAACAATACCCCAAAGTAAGCTGAACATGATTTTTAAAGGTTTATCGTAGAGAACTAATATCACGATAATTCCAAGACACTAAAAAAAATGATTTAGAAACAAATTTTTAATGTATTATACTCTTATGAAGCAAACCACTAATTTTTCTGCGACAACCCGATGTTCGGATTGTTTTAGCATCGAAAGGTGAGAGGCAGAAACATAATGAATATCTAGGCTCAGTCAGCCCAAGCGAATTGAGGATCGTAGCCTATGGCATCGTCTCAACTCTTGTAGTCACTCCGCAATAAAGTATTTCTACCAGGGGAAATTTAGAAGATATACCTAGTCGGCACGTTGGCATCTATAATCTCCAATCGCAGCGATCGCATCAGACTAGTTGAGTTATTCTGAAGTATGTTGATGGCACAGCTATTTGTCTATAGTTCAGAGAAGATCTATGTGTCAACTATTAGGAATGAACTGCAATGTGCCAACAGATATTTGCTTTTCGTTTGAGGGTTTTGCAACGCGAGGAGGAAAAACAGACGATCATAAAGATGGTTGGGGTATTGCTTTCTTTGAAGGAAAGGGGTGTCGGATTTTTTTAGATGCCAAACCTTCAATCGCTTCTCCTATAGCCGATCTTGTGCGAGGCTATCCTATCCACTCCACTCATGTGATTGCCCATATCCGCAAAGCGACACAAGGTGAAATTGCCCTCTTAAACTGTCATCCCTTTCAACGAGAACTATGGGGACGATATTGGGTGTTTGCTCACAACGGAGATTTGCGAGATTTTTCTCCTCCAAGCCAAAAATTTTATCAAGCTGTGGGCAATACCGATAGTGAAAATGCGTTCTGTTTTATCTTAGAAAGATTGCGACAGTACTTTCCTGATCGTAAACCTCCTTTAAAGGAATTGTACTCAATACTTAACGATACAACAAAAACTCTAGCAGATAAAGGTATCTTTAATTACTTGCTATCTGATGGAGAACACTTTTTTGCTTACTGCTCAACTAAGTTGTGTTACATTGTGCGCCAAGCGCCGTTTGCGGCTGCTCACTTAATTGACCAAGATATGACTGTAGATTTCCGCGAGTTGACAAATAAAAGCGATCGCGTCGCTGTCATTGCCACGACTCCCCTGACTGACAATGAAGTTTGGACGCAAATCCAACCTGGAGAATTACTAGTTTTTCAGGATGGCGTACCTCTCAACTTATCGTGATTACTAAGAGTAATGCAGCGTAGGCGTAGCCCAAAGCAGGCATCGCTCCTCGGAAACCGAACTCATCCACTTACTGAGCTAAAGTTTGCACAGTAAGCACTTGCGGTGGAGTTGCATCAGCCGGGTAAAGAAAATCAACTTCCACCAGCTGCTTCTTACCAGGAAGGATTTTTATTTGGGCTAAAGGTTCTCCCATTTCCCCCTGTCGCTGAACTAAATGCCAGTATTTGGTGATGGGTAAACCTATATAGTTGTTGTATCGAATACGAACAGTCCCTCGAAAGAAGACGGATGAGGATGGCGGCTTTAAGAAACGCAGACCCGGTTTGCTCAAAATATCTTCTTTGATAGGTGTTTGAAATAGCACATTCACGGTTTGGGGCAAACTTGTTTTGTTAATGAGCGGTAGAGTCAGGTTGTATTCAATGCCATAGTTGCCATGTGCTTCGTAAGCAGTGCCGGGGTAACGCACTAAAAGCTTTGCACTTTGGTTCTGTCCAGTACCCATTTTGCCAGCTAAGAGAGTACTCAGACCATAGGAGAAAGCTTGCCCTATTGGGGGAATTGTCAGGTAGTCTCTGCCAAGATCTGTGAGTTTTGCTTGCCACTCAGACCCCAAAGCGACTCCTGCAACCCGACCGTAAATTTCCGATCCCTTAGGGTTACTTGGATCACTGGGAGCGACTTCACGAGGTCCTGCTAAATTCCCATTTTGTAGGAGAATCTGCCATTCCTCCTGAGTCGGTGCCCGTTCGCTACCATCTAAATTGAGTTTGGCAAACATGGCGAGATCTGCCATATAGACTCGTCCATCACTAGATAGATGTAGTTCTGTCGAGCGCCCATTGAGTGGTGGGTCTAAAAGACGCACGGGAATGGGATGATTCATCAGCATCCGGCTTTGTTTGGGTGGAATCACCAATTCTGAGGGTATGTCTGACTGTCGCTGCAAACGTAACAGATCGTTGGTCGCGCGATCGCCAGGGCCGGCATATATATTGCCCAAAAAATTGTCCTGCATGGACGGAAGATCGACGAAAGGTGCGTCGGGCTGACTCAGATAACTTGCTGCATGCAATACGCTGACAGTCACTGGGCGATCGCCTGGATTGTAGACAATGACGCCTTGGTAAAGAGTCCGCAGATCGTTTGGAGTCTCGATTGCCCTAGCGATATGATGAGAAAATAGATCGAATCGTCCCTGAAACGGAAAGTTAAGGTGAGCTGTTGGGACTTGTTTGCCTTGCTTCGGGAATGTGGAGAGTAAGATACCTTCAGTTTGTACAACCTCTGGGTTATTGCTGTTAAAGACAGGCACTCGATCTAGATGACCTGGTAAAGGTCGCGTCTGTTGGGGAATGAAGATTTCTTCTGGGACGACGGGAGTTGTTTCTGGCATAACTTGAGCCAGAAGTAAAGAAGCAATAAAATGTAACATCAAACGGCTGAAGGATCTTTGAGATGGTAAACTGTTCGCTATAAACTTGCACACTACTTAGAGCCTATTTGTAGATTGTCAATGTCCCTCATAGGCTCAGTTTTTATCAACGTAATTGTTGTTGACAAATAGCTTCTTCAGTAGGTGGGCGAGATTAAGCACAACTATGTAAAGAATCGTAAAATTTATTCAAAAATGCGTCTTTGTGCCTAGCCGCCTGTAGCGCAACTACGCACTTTATAGCAGTTTTTTATCAATACAACTTTACCTGATGGGCTATTAATCGTTTTAGGACTTCCGTAGCGTACATATGTACTAGACAAATTTGAGTATTTCGACCATTGTTAGCTTGGTGCAGCAGCCAATACGGAAAATTGTGAGTAAATGCGATCACGACGGAAACGACCAAATCTCATTATGCACATTATGATTAGTTTGAGAACGTGCGTAACTCCTAGTTTATAGGAGCGGGTTTAATCTCATAAATTGTCAGTAAAAACGAACAATCTTGTCAAACCCGCCCGTAGACTTTTCAAGTTGTTAGTCAAAAGAACTAATAAGTAATGACAGTCTCAACGCGTCAGTTGTTTCCAGCAAACCCAAATTACTCTTAATAAGGTGGATAAGCAAAATCATCTTCATCCGCGTACACATAAGAACTAGAAACTCCTGTCATCTCCATCTTAGGTGTTTCTAGTTTGATAGTTTCCTTACCAAATTCTTTGTATTCTTCAAAAGTTTTAGAAATTATAGCCGACTCTTCGGAGTCGGAAGCAATCAAATATTCTGTCAACGTGGAAAGTGTCGGATGTTTATAATCTACAGTAGAAGCAACCAGAACTGTATTCGGTTCTATTCCTCTTTCTTCACATTCAATTATCGGGCAAAAAATTCCGTGGGCATGGAACAGAGGACCTTTTGGTGTCAGAGGTTGCTTGCGATATGTAGCATAAGCCTTTTCTAGTTCGGCAACAAATCCGCTAGATACCCTACCTTGTTGGTATTCACAGTAAGTTTTACTGAAACTTGCTCCTGCTGCACCACTCAAAGTTAATTGCAGTGGTGATTCATGTAAAAACTTTTTATCTTCATCGACTAAATAGATAAGATAACGAGTGAAAGTTTTAAATTTAAGTTTATCTGCTAAAAAAGCATCGTAATTTTCTTTGAGTGTACCCAGTTTTGCTCCAGTTTCCCGGTCTTTGATTGATAATGGTCCCCGACGCACAATAACTAAGCGTGGAGTGGTTGTCATAAACACCGCTTCCACCCCAGAACTGAATTCATGCTCCTCCTGATGCCAATTGTCATCCAACCTAAAGCCAACAGCTTGGGCATTATCTAGCTTAATCGCCAAACCGTGAGGTTGGATGCCATCTTTACCATACCGAGGATTAATCATCTGACACCAAGGGATTGTTTGAGAAGGCGGTGCGTTAAACTTCTCGTCCTCAAAGTCGAATTTTGCAGATGTTTTCATCATCTTAGGTAAGGCAAGAGTATTTTGCAGCTCAAGTCTAGCCGATCTGGGGAATATGTGGGGGGTTGTCTCATGGGAAATTGTCAGATATTAGCTTTTACTCTATCAGCAATGGATAGAATTATACCAGTTAACAGACCTACGACCGAAAGAATGATAACTAATCTATGCTAATAGAGTGGCAGGCGCTCCGGCTGTACTTTCCTCCCGAACCGCCCGTACTCATGCTTTGAAAACCCACTTTCTTTGATTACCTATTTAATCAACCGCAATAGACTTAGCAGTGCGTTAGATAGTTTCCCCCGCAGTTCCTCCTGAGAAGTGCAAAGGGCGCATCCCTTGCTTTGTAAGCGTGCTACTGAGAAGAAAGAATTGGTAATCTACCACTTTTGTTGAAAGTAGGAATTCACAACTCAGATAAACGTTGGCGATAATGGTCAATGATTTGTGCAGTCACTTCAGACACATCCAAACCATCAGTTTTTAGTTCAATTGCATCCGTGGCTTTTTGTAAAGGAGAAACCTTACGAGTGCTATCTTTCCAGTCACGTTCGGCGATATCGCGTTCTAGTTGTTCTAAACTCACTTCGATTTGACCTTGTTTTTTAAAGTCTTGGAGGCGACGATGCGCGCGTTCACTCACAGAAGCTGTCAAGAAAATTTTCACTTCTGCATCGGGAAAAACGTGAGTACCGATATCCCGTCCTTCAGCAACTAAACCACCTTTTTTGCCCCAGCTTTGCTGTTGTTTGACGAGTGCTTGACGCACAAAGCTTTGTGCGGCGACTGCAGATACTTTAGATGTCACCTCAATAGAGCGAATTACCTTGGTCACATCATTACCGTTAATCCAGACGTGTACTGGAGATTGTAAACTGTGATTGGGAGTCAGTTCAATCACACACTGATTAGCTAATTCAGCGATCGCGCACTCATCATCAAGGGGAATTCCCTTTTGCAAAACCAGCCACGTGAAAGCACGGTACATTGCTCCTGTATCTAAATACACTAAACCGAGATCTGCGGCCAATTGACGAGCGACGGTAGATTTTCCTGCGCCTGCTGGTCCATCGATGGCGATGATGGGTTGGCGATCGCGCAAAATGGTATTATCAATTAAGCGTGTAGAACCAAGACGAGCAGCGATCGCGAGCATTCCTTCCTCCTGAACAGTTTCTAAAAACATCAACGTATTTGGTTCAATCAATTCAATATATTCCACACACACACTACTGACCTTTGCCAATTCTTGCTGTACGACTGCTATCAGTTGGCTGGTATTGCGAACGCCTTCACGAAATGCTTTTTCAGCTAGACGTAAGGAGCGATACAACACAGTTGCCTGAAGCTTTTGTGTTTCGGTCAAATATTGGTTTCGGGAACTTAAAGCTATGCCTGATGCTTCTCGCACCGTTGGACAAGCAACAATTTCTATAGGCAAACTTAAATCAGCCACCAGCCGTTTAATAACTGCCAGTTGCTGTCCGTCTTTTTGACCGAAATAGGCTCTGTTAGGTTGGACCAAGTTAAAAAGCTTGGTCACAATTGTAGCCACACCTTGAAAATGACCTAGCCGAGAATGACCACACAAGCCAGATATCATAGCAGATGGTGGAATGACTTGTGTAATTTTTGATTCTTGTATAGTATTCAAGGCAACTCCCACTTCTTCCGGAGTGGGCATGAAAATTACATCGACTCCAGCTTGTTCACAGAATTGTTGGTCTTGCTCTAAAGTGCGGGGATAACGTTGAAAATCCTCATTAGGACCAAACTGTAGAGGATTGACAAAAATACTGACAACCACGGTGGCATTTTCTTGACGCGCCCGTTGAATCAAACTTAAATGACCTTGATGCAAAGCTCCCATCGTGGGAACTAAACCAACAGCCGTCGGTGATCGGACTGTCACCTCAAATGGCAACGGCAGTTGCTCCACATATTGGGTTTCCCAGCGACTTTTAGCTAAATAGCAGCGTAAAGCTGCCACTGTTGTCAACAGGCGCACAAAAACATACCCCTACTTTATTCTCGATCTCTTTTTCGTTAGTTTATATCCGAAATGTCGGGAAGAAACTAGCATTTAGGGAGATATAGACGATGGAAAGGTGTTCTTAACGATCAAGCAGGGAGAAAATGGACATGGAACTCATTTCTGTTTCTCTTCTCTCACTCTCCCGCAGCCTTTTACGTTTGAAGAGAACATAGTTAAGATCTATCCTAAGGTAGTTGTCAACAGATTTTTGGGAACTTTACCTCTGAGAAGAACACAGCTGATGTATTTCCTGAGGTAGTTGCCGACACATTTTTTGGAATTCGGGAGAATTGTTCAGTTCTCCCCTAGCAAATATTCCTAGGCTCACACCTGCTACCATTAAAGCCAACAATCCCCCAAGCTTTATCCACTGTTTTCGCCGATTCTGACTTTTGATAGAGGTTTGGGCTGTGTTGGGTGTAGTTGGTTCTGTAATATCTAACTCCAGTAGTGCTTGGGAAGTTTCTGCGAACTCAGTATGTTCTTCATGTGCAACTTCAGGCGCTTCTGTGACTACCAATGGCAATGCGCGAGTCGTCGGCACTAAGGAGTTTGAAGAGACACGGCAATGGGTGAGAACTACCGATATGTTATCATGACCATTTTTCTGGTTTGCCAAGATAATCCAATGGTGAAGAGCTTCTTTTAGAGAAAGTTCTCCTGTTAATATTGGGATACCGTAATTCCGCCAGGATTGTTCTACCCAGTTATTGTCACTCAAGCCATCAGAACACAGCAGCAAGACACCATCTTCTTCGACAATAAAGCGCTGAATCGAAAGACGCAAAAGTTCGCCATCTCTAATTCCCAATGCTTGGGTGAGGGCGGTAGCATCTGATTTCGAGAGTGCTTTTCGATACAAAGTACGACCTGATCGCACTTCCCGTGCCACCACATCATCATCGACTGTCAGAAGTTGGCAGTCATTGCATGTGATCCAGTAAGCACGGCTATCGCCAATATTCACTAAGTAAAGTTCGTGAGCATTTTCACTTCGCCATCCTGAAGAAGTCTGAAAGCTTTGCGGGACTTGTACTGCCATCACGAGGGTTGTTCCCATACGCTGAGTGCTTTCGCGTTTTTGCTCGTTATTAGAGGTGCAAATGACGTTATTCACAACCCTCACACTTGCCTCTAGTTGTTGTTGCAACAAGTCCATCGGTACAAGTTCGGGTTGTTCTGCCACCTCTGAAAGTAAAGCGCGGATCTGCAACTTCAAAGACTGCACTGCCAATTGACTTGCTACCTCGCCACCTTCGTGTCCCCCAATTCCATCGCAAACAATCGACACTTGTGGCAATAAGGGGTCATCCAGGTTTTCAGTGTCAGTAGGGTAACAATTATCTTCATTTTGCATTCCTTCTGGACCAGGATCTGTTGCTCCTGCTACATTTAGAATTAATGGTAATTCCGCAGCTGTTGATAGTAATAACTCGTTGAGTTGAGTTGCGATCGCCTTTAACGGTTCTCCACTACACATTTGCTGGACGATTTTCTCTAACCCCTGTGCCACTGGTGTTTTTGCCTCAACAACCATCATCTGCCAACTCTGTCCCAACTCTTGTAGAGACGCGTCATGGGGCGTCTGTTCAAGTTCTATGAGACGCACGCACCACCCTTGTACCCGCAAATTGTTTGGCACCAGTAAACTGCTTGCAACTCCCAATTCTGATAAAGGAGTCCATAGTTGGAGAATTTGCCACAGCCAGTAAACTTGCCGTACTGCCGTTGCTTGCTTCCATGCGTCTATCATTGCTGGGTAGAGATTTCCCGTCTCATCTATCGGCACATTTTCAAGCAAAAGGACATCATTCGCCAATCCATAGACTTGAGGTAGGTGCAACCGTTGTGGATACAACCGCAGGTAATTTAAAATTTCTGTTGACAATTCTTCTGGGATGAATGGCAATAGTCCCGGTTGAGTATCAAGCCAAATTTGGGGTGTTTGTACCTGGTACCTATCTGCTACCTTGTCTCCAAATCGTCTATTGGCGTTAGCATCGCTCCTTGCCCAGAGATAGCGGTGAGTTAAGGGAGTTTGACAACCTGCACATAAGTCATTGCCCACAGGATTGATGGGCTCAGTGCAATCTGGATTTGTGCAATGAACGATCCGCTGAGTAGAAATCATGCAAATGTGAGAGCTTGTTCCTCACGAAATGTAAAGCTAAGACACGAACATCGTCAACAGGTTGGATTGCAATATTGTTCAGTAGAGCGAAAAGTTTTGCGATGCCGAAGACTACGGCTTAAGCCATATCGCCTTGAAAAACAGATTGAGAATCAGAATACTGTCTAATTAACTGTATTTTTGAATACGGTTTTTCACATTTTTGGGACAAAAGATATGATAAGCAAACCTAATAACTGTACGGTTGCTCCTGATTGAAGAGAGAGCAATTAATGCAAGACTTGGTAACGCCAAAGTTTTTGGTCTACTGACCTTCTTAAGTAAAGTATTCATAGACTGCTATGCAGATGATTATGTCTGCAGATATGATTCCCGACCATTTTCCCGATATTATAGCCGCGAACCTTGCACCTAGAAAATATCCTAATGGAACCCCTAACAGACTAAGTACGAAAGTAATAACAGTCGTAATAGCAATATTTAAGCCAGAAATACCTCCTCCTAAGCCACCTGCTAAGTTATTGATTGTTACAGCAAATGCTATAATTACGGATTCTTTAACATCAATAGTACGAGAGTTATCTAAATCTGCTCTTTCTGGTTTTTGTATAAAGGTATTGTAAGAAAGTTCATGCTCGAAAGATTTATTTCGATTTTTTTTTGTCTTTCTGTTCTTAATGTATCCCATATACCCCAAACTCCAATAGCTAGCAGCACTCCCGAACCCAGCAATCTAGCTACATGTGCAGGTAAAAACTTACTAATAATTTCTCCTATTGACATAGAAAAAGATGTACCTGAAGCAGAAATTACAGCAATAACTAAGTTACTTAGTATACCTATTTTTATTTTCTTAACACCGTAGGCAACACCTACAGCAACGTTATCGACATTAGATGATATTGCTAGAAAAAACGATGATAATAGATGTCCCATGTAAACACACCATAATTTTTTAAAGTGCGACAAAGCATGTGATTTATATCAATATAAAACATCAATCCAGCATAGCCAATACTCATAGGGAGAAAGTAGCTAAGCACAACTTTTAGGAAAGAAAATTGCAGACAGGCACAAATAATTAGATGAATCATTAACATGAAAATCAGTTCACCTGTAACCGCCCAGCTGTGTGGCGATCGCCTAGCCCATAATGAAGATTGCCAGAATGAAGGAATAAAATGACTAACTTATAAAGGAGCAGGGACAAACGCTTCTACTGGAAGGAGAAGACGCAATTTCTTCGCATATACGGCTTGGGAGATCAGCATCTGAGTGGGAGGTTTCATAAAATTTTATCTATTTATATTAAAATTAACTTAAATCCAAAAAGAAACTTAATTTTTACCTCATGGTTCATTTTAGAGCCAACCCACGCGCACCCTCCACTGTCACAATCGGTTTTTTCGGATTTTTCTCCACAATAGAGGCTGCAATTTATACACAAATACGCCAATCCCAAATCGTGACGATGCGCGGGTGCGGAATGTATTTAAATAAATGTGACAAATCTTACAAGCTTAGCTGAGTTATTTTCCTACCCTCTACCTTTCTTTGTAAAAAGACTTTCTGCTAATTTCATCGAAACAGTTAACGTAGAGGTGTAGCTAAAAATTAAAATGAATTTAGAATAGCTCTATGCCAAGTACTACCATAATTTGGGTCATAGCAGGAGCGCTTCTGTGTTTAACGGAATTGTTTCTGCCAACGGCTTTTGTTGCTATGACATTGGGAATCAGCGCCTTGGTGGTGGCACTGCTGTCTGGTGTGTTGGGAGTATGGCTGCAAGTTTTCGTCTGGCTATTGCTTTCCACTGCGCTTGTTGTCATTTCCCGTCGATTTGTGAAACTGCCTCATCGGAGTAAGTTAAAAATTCGGGATGCAATTACAGGTGAAACTTTAACGGAGATTCCAGCTGGGAAGACAGGGCGAGTTTTATACGAGGGAAATTCCTGGCGGGCACGTTGTGAGGATGACATCACTATAGCAGCTCATGAACGAGTCTACATAACCAGACGTGAGGGCACAACCTTGATTATCTTACCAGAAGAAGGGATGTAGGTCAAAATTAAAAATTAAAAATTGATTTTTGAATTAAGCGAAGGGGTTCTTTTACAGAAACGCAATCTTACAGTCCATTTTTTCGGTGGATCTAAGTGTTAGCGGTCGATTAGTTATTAATGTTACAAAGGATAGATGAATAATGACAAAGTCTGTGGGGTTGAAGATTCAGCAGGATCGAGCTTTACTACTCATCCCACTTTTTTGATGGGTGGCATGAGTTTAAACCTAGTTTTTAGCAAAATCAGGAGATAAAAAAATGGATTATTTATTTTTACTGATATCTTTGGCTTTGGGCGGTTCTGCGATCGCAGGTTCTGTGAAAGTTGTCAATCAGGGTAATGAAGCTTTGGTAGAGCGCTTAGGTAGTTATAGCAAAAAACTAGAACCGGGTTTGACCTTGATTACTCCTTTTGTAGATCGCATTGTCTTTCGCGAAACCATCCGAGAAAAAGTTTTAGAGATCCCGCCTCAACAATGTATCACCCGTGACAACGTATCCATTACTGTTGATGCGGTGGTTTACTGGCGTATTATGGATATGGAGAGAGCTTACTACAAAGTGGAGAATCTCCAATTAGCGATGGTGAATTTGGTGCTGACTCAAATTCGTGCGGAAATGGGTCAACTAGAACTGGATGATACTTTCACCGCCCGTTCTCAAATTAATGAACTTTTGTTGCGAGATTTGGATATTGCCACTGAACCTTGGGGTGTGAAAGTCACTCGCGTGGAACTGCGGGATCTTATTCCGTCGCAGGCAGTGCAAGAATCAATGGACTTGCAGATGTCGGCAGAAAGGCGCAAACGGGCAGCGATTTTAACTTCTGAGGGAGAACGGGAATCTGCCGTGAATAGCGCCCGAGGTAAAGCAGACGCCCAAGTTTTGGATGCCGAAGCCCGTCAAAAAGCGACAATCTTACAAGCAGAGGCTGAACAAAAAGCCATTGTTCTCAAAGCCCAAGCCGAACGTCAACAGCAGGTTCTTAAAGCCCAAGCCATTGCAGAATCTTCAGATATTATTGCCCAAAAAATGAAAGCTAGCCCTAGTGCTCGTCAAGCTTTGGAAATTTTGCTTGCCTTGGGTTATCTGGATATGGGGGCGACAATTGGCAAGAGTGAGAGCAGTAAGGTGATGTTTATGGATCCGCGCACTATACCTGCCGCTTTGGAGGGTATACGTTCTATTGTCTCAAATAATCAAACTGATGCCAACTCTTTTCTTGCTGAGGAAACAACTTCTGTGAAGAATAACTACCCAAATTAGGACTCAGGAGACGGTATAGGGGAGTCAAGAATTTTAACTTTCTTGCCTCCTTACTTCTCGCAAGCTCTACTCTGCTACAGCTTGCATACTCTGGCAGTGGCTGCACAAACCAAAAAACTCTAGGGTGTGGTAAAAAACTTTAAACTTATGAGTTGTTTGCAACTGAGTTTCTAGATCGTGAACAGGGCATTGATGAATCGGAATCGAGATACCGCATTGCAGACAGGTCATATGGTGTTTGTCTTGCTGCGTTAAGCTGTAAAGGGCTTCACCATTAGCCAGTGTTCTTACTTGTACCAAACCTTCAAGTTTTAGAGATTCCAAGGAGCGGTAAACTGTTGCTAAACCCATGCTCTGGTTGCGGTTACGTAGTTCTACGTACAGATCTTGGGCGGAAATGCCTTGTTTAATAGTTTTGAGTAGGTTTAAAACACGCTCTTGACTACGGGTGTGTGCGGCTCTCATAGATAATGTATTTGCAGGATAATTATATTTGAAACTTTTATCGTGGCTTATTTTTAGCTTAACTCCGATTAATCTGTAATTTTATTTTCACCTAGCTACCATATTAGAGATATAGTATGAGCGTAGCAGGATTTAGGAAAAGACAGTGCAAAGGAAGTATCAAGCCAAAATTTTTGTGACCCTTCGTCCTTCAGTTCTGGACCCTGCTGGAGTGGCTGTAAAATCTGGGCTAAAGCAGCTCGGATATGATAAAGTCGAGCAGGTACGGATAGGTAAGTACATTGAAATGACTCTCGTCTGTCCTGATGAAACTACAGCGCGTCAGAAAGTGGATCAGATGTGCGATCAAATGCTAGCAAATACGGTGATGGAAAATTATCGCTTTGATTTGATTGAGGTAGAATCACAGACGGGAGTGTTCTGAAGGGAGGGGCAGAGTTAGGCAGTAGGGAATAAGTCATAATTCTTGTTCACGAACAACTAACACGATTAACCAATGATGAAATTTGGAGTTGTTGTTTTTCCAGGTTCTAACTGCGATCGCGATGTTGCCTTTGTAACCAGAGACTTACTGGGGCAACCGACTCGCATGGTTTGGCATCAAGAAACCGATCTTGACGATCTGGATGTGGTTATTCTACCGGGTGGTTTTAGCTACGGCGATTATTTACGCTGTGGTGCGATCGCCCGCTTTTCTCCTGTCATGCAACAAGTTCTTTCTCATGCACAAAAGGGGAAATTTGTCATCGGTATTTGTAATGGATTTCAAGTATTAACCGAGGTAGGACTTCTACCAGGGGCGTTGATAAAAAATCGAGATTTGCATTTTATTTGCGATCGGGGTTTGATCCAAGTTGAACGTACTGATCTTCCTTGGGCGCAAGGCTATACAGATGGTGAAATCATTACTTTGCCCATTGCTCACGGAGAGGGGCAATTCTATACAGATAATAAGACATTATCAAAAATTGAAGATAACGGTCAAGTTGTGTTCCGTTATGCAGCAGAGAATCCCAACGGCTCACTCAACAACATTGCAGGAATTTGCAACACTCAAGGCAATGTGTTGGGGATGATGCCGCATCCAGAAAGGGCTTCTGACTCAATGCTAGGCAATAGCGATGGATTGAGGTTGTTTCAAGCTTTATTGGAGAAAGTCGCTACTAATGTCAGTTTATAATTAGCAACTTGAGTGCCATCAGTCGCTAAGTTTTCAATGAGTATTTCCTCATAACTATTTCCGAACCGCTCCTAAGAATATTGAATTAAATGAACCGCCAAGACGCCAAGAGCGCTAAGAAAGTTAGAAAGAAAATAGGTAATGTTATACCGGAAAGGGAGTAATTTGCCAACTTAAAAAGTAAAAAGTAAAAAGAGAATCCCCATAATTAAAATTAGGGGATCTTACGTTCACTTTTTTTCTCGCGAAGCTCTGGGGATGGAAGCTTCCGCCCCCAAGACTTCGCGCGAAGTCTGTCGGATGGAATCTTCCTTTCCCAGAGCTTCGCGTACTATGTGTCTCGAAAAAAAAATATATTTTTGTTTTCCATCGATATTGGGGGCTTAGAACCGTTTTTTCTTTTTCTTTCTTTTGCCTTTTAACTTTTAACTTTTGCCTTGTTCGGTCAAATTGTTAAATTCATCAGACTTAACAATTTGTGCCAATTTTGGCCTAACCAAGCAGTAGTTTTAGTGAGGTGGGGCTGAAGTTTTCCAATTGCAGAGGCAAACCCTTCGGCTTTCTTGGCATAGTCAAAAGCTCGTTCTAATGCCTTCCCCACCTCGTTTTTATCTGGCTGTGGCTTCTTTAGCTCCTCCTGGGCATCTTCAAAGGCATTGTCAATTTTACGACGGTCTGAGCTTTCTAGCTTTGCCAATATCTCACGTAAGGCGTTGAGTTCTGTTTCTATGTTGACGCTTGCAGGTGCGGGTAAACTGACTTGTTGAAAATTGATGTTTGCAGTGTTGCTGTTTCCTGTTTGAATTGCGCTACCAGTGACACTACCCCCAATAGAAACTGAGCGGTTTTGCCAGCCTTTGTTATCATGATTCATGCCATCAACCTTGTCAGATTTGGCTGGATTTGTTGCCTGTACAGTCGGATAACGCCGGTGCCTAATTTTTCTCACAGGGGTTAAAGACTCTGGAATTCCCTGCAAGTCAATGGAGGTACAACCCATTTGAAAACAATCTTCATAATTCCTTCCATCCGCCAAAGCTGTATAAAATCCGGCGCTAAATTTAATCGCCGCCCTATCTCCAATTGCCTGATTCATCCCCACCACGCAATCAATGTATTGGTGAATTGCTGTGGCTTGTGCTTCGCTGTAGCAGGCATTGAGTAAAACACACTCAACCTGTTCTTGGAATAAGAATTTTGAATCAGGTTGGCAGAGGCGAGTGCTTTATCGAGGAAAACAGCGGCTTTTTCGGGTTGGTTGAGCTTGCCATAGGCTTGGGCAATCGCACTTAAGGC
>JAQYWP010000679.1 GCA_029379285.1 Rhizonema sp. PD38 | reverse complement strand
TAATAGAGGACTCCTATTTGATTTTTGAAAAGATACGTAGTAGAGTAAAGCACCGAAAGTACGGTACCAATCCCTTGAGAATGTTGCGTTACGCAAAATGCTAACGTACCTGACAAATACCCAAACTTGTTCAAAAATCAAACCGGATTTCTATGACTGATTACATAAGTTAAATAGGTGAAGGTTTTTTGAACTTATGCACATTCAATAGACTCAAATCTGATGGCTTTATCTTTATCTTTCTGAATTTTAGATTTCATTTGACCCAATTCTTTATATTGTTTTCCATAGGAAGTATCGGATCCTCTTCTCTAAATACATAATTGTTTGGCATTTGGTATCTCCTTAGTACTTTGCTACTTGGGGTACAAGTCTCATTGGAACATAAAACTGGGTTAAGCTTAAAACTCTTGCTGCATAAGGGTTTTATTGAGGGTTATACTAGCTTACTTTTGAAATCGCTATAGTTTCCTCTTAACGAGAAATCAAGGATTTCAGCGCCTGAAAGCTTTTATAATATTGATGTAACACGGCTAAACCCGGTTTTCTGTTTTGATGCTGCTAATACCCCGCCATTTGCTTTCTTCTCCTATTCAGAGTATCTTTTGAACCTGTCCTAGGTCGGACAGAAAAGTAAATAGCTATTTCTTAACAAAGTAAGTTGCTAATTAGTGTTCATAAATCGGTGCTGGATAAGGTTCAGGACAGACTGGTGTTTGAGTAATCAAGTTACCGTTACCGCCGCCGTCAGTGATGGCAAAGTCTTTTCGGCAGTTCAAAATACTGCCGTGTCCCAGATCTGTTGCTGTTGTATTGCTGATTGTTACCGCACCCGCTGAACGGATTTCCATTGCGTAGGTACCAGCGCCGATAATTTGGTTGTGGTTTAATGTTACATTGGTAACGCTACTGCCAATAAAATGAATAGCTTCATAGTTGCTATCGATGATCTGGTTATCTTCGACACGGATAGTGCCCGTCATATTTGCGTCAAGTGCGTAGAACCACAGCGCACCTGTGCCGTAGTTCCAATTATTGTAGTCATCCTGTGAACCGGCGCGAACAATCACGTTGCGAGCTATTACTGTTGTACCACTGATCGGGCGACTTCCAGGGAAGCGGTTGCCAAGGTGGATACCACCCCCTTCGGCTTGCTGGTCAGCGACGTAGTTATCGGTCACGATGTTGGATTCACCACCATAGATGGCGATCGCGTTTGCCAGTACTGGCATTTCAATGCGGTTGAACGAGAAGGTGTTGAAACCGCCTCCTCCGTCATTCCACATAGCGATCGCGTCGTCGCCTGTGTTGCGGAAAAACGATTGTGTAACGGTGGAATTGGTAACCTGCTTGTGGAAGTTGATCCCGTCCGCGTTCTGGTTGCGGATACGGACATTGCTGATCATCAGGCGGTCAAATGGGCCGTCCAGCCACATACCGCACTTGGTATGCTCAATCCACAGATTTATAAACGTTGAGTTTGAGTATGCGCCGCCGATACCGTTGATCTGGTCATTATCGACGCGCTGGACAACCTCGCCCCAGATTGCAAAATCTGAGAAGTGGACATTCTGTGCGGATGTACCTGTATTCCAGGGTCCCATGAGTCCGGCGTTGTTACCAGTCTGCGCCACAAAGTGAATCTTGGAATACCAGATGCCTGCACCCTTGAGCGTTACGTTGTCGCGTACCTGCAGCCAGGTGCTAACTTTGTACTCGCCTGACGGAATCCATAATCCCCTACCCTGACTTGATGATGCATATAGCGCATTTTGGAAAGCAGTCGTGGAATCCTTTATACCGGACGGATCTGCACCAAAATCAGTAGTAAGCGATAGATACCCGGCTGGTATCGTAGAAGCAGGTGCTACTTGCTCAAAGTTGATCAGGTCGATAGTAAACCAAGGTGCGGTACTATTCGACTCAACTTGAAGACGTACCTTAGTACCCGCAGACATCTGTGGTGTGAGCCGATTCACCTCATCATAATAGTGATGCGGTCTGATATCACCGGGATTGTTATTGAATGGATAGGTGCCGTAAATCCAAGCATATTTAGATGTGAAGATTAAATCGGGCTGTTTTACACCATTGATATACAGCCCGATGGGTGCTGTAAGCCCTTTACCATCCGCCGAATCGGGAATGGCATAACGGACGACGATTGAGTTTGCGCTGCGTGGTACAGTGAACTCAACATATTCCCCAACGGCATTGAGTGTCACGGCCCGACGTTCAATCGCTTCATTTGCTAGCCCTGGATAGGTACGCTTATTGCGTGCATCAATTATTATGCCATTGTGTGCCGCACTTTCAGCTTGAATTTCATCATAGGGCATGGTAGTGGGGTCTGCGGCAGTTGGTGCAATGGGTGCAGCTTCTGCGACGTTTACTAAAGCGACTGTGATAATCGCCATAGCTAGCAGTGCGATCGCTACGATGAAGCGGATGCCTTTTAAGTGTTTTATTCTGTGGATCTTCATAAAAAGTTGGTAGAGACTGATTGCTTCTTTTAACAGTATCGACAAAGAAGCTATGAAGAAGGAGTAAACTGGAATTTACTTATGATGACCTCTACAGATTGTGAGTTAGTTGGTTGCCGACCTTGAAATAACCAAAGGTTGATATGAATTGGTAGGGGCTTCTGGGGAATATGTTGAGAACTGTCCTCTGGTTTATAATCCCAATCAGCTATCTTGTTCTGCTGATCGTTTCCGTGACCGTGAAAACTTTGAAAATGTATGTTTTTGCTAGTCCAGACAAATTGGTGAGTTGTGTAGGTTCCATTCAGAGAAAAGTTGAAGGAACGACTATCATGGTTTGGTCCAGAAACAGCAGGATAAACAGTGAAACTCAAGTTTTTAGATTCAGGATTTCCCCATTTTGCTATTTCAATATCTATTTCGTTTGTTCCGTCCGGACCAATAGATAGCGTGGGATAATTGAATAATCCAAAGACGATATTTGGATCAAATAGGTCTATGCGATTAATGACATAAAACTCATACTCTCCAAATCCCATACTTGCTGTTGTATAGAGTTCAGCACAGTACCAAATTCCATTTTGTTGAGTGATTCTCAGGTGTAAATAACCATCTTTATCAACCCAAACATTATCACTACTCCAGTGGTTTGGACCAGGTCCACCATCACCGGAGGAGCGTACTTCCCATGCATAGCCAGAAAAATTAATCGTTTTTTTTTCAGCCATTTTCTTCTCTAAATTATGATAACGGTTTTCACGTGCTTTTTAATCTACCCACGCGCACCCTCAATTTGTAAACAGACTCAGACATATTATGTATCTATTTACACTGCAACAGTAAGAGATTATAAACTGCTTAATTCCCCTATCTTTGTTTTTACTTGTCGCTAGACATGCTTCTGTGTATAACCACCAGCAATACGGTTCAGATAAGACGTTGACTCGTGAAGGTAGGCTGTTCTTGAGCTTTCTTGAGTAGAGAAGCAGGGAGGGTAAAAAATTGATTGTTCGTCAACTCTTTCCTCCCCTGCCTCCCCTGCAAGCCTCAACGAATAAATGCCTTAACTGAACGGTATTGTAACCACCAGAGTCATTGAGATACCAAAGACCGTAGTGTCCCTCAGCACCGTTCAGTCCTTACCAAGGGGATCTTGCTGGTTTTGGTTGCTTTTCCAAAGTTCATCAATTGCCTCAAACAAGTAGGTAATTACACCTTGCTGTGATGCCAACTTATTGATCGCCGTGCAAAACGTTTTGGTCTATTGACCTTGATTTAATGAGTTTGTGCCCATTGAATAAACCCTTTGGTGTTGATTCTGAGTTTCGCGAAGTAATCTTTGGCGTTCTGGTACATGTTTGCCTGAACAATGCTAGGAACTATAGCGGCTTTAGCACCCACGTAATCTGTCCACTTGACTCCCATATTCTCTGTGAAATCGTTGTCAGTCTCATTTCCAGAGGTGTAAAGTTGTGGAGAGAGATAGTCGATATTCTCATCTGCAAAGAAGGCTTTCATTAGATCCTTTGCGTCTCCTGCTCCGTAAGGGGCTGTGTGGCTAACCGTAAGCAAAACTTTCAAATTATTTTTTTTGGCAGCCACAAAGGCTTCATGAAATTTGTTGGCAAGCCCGTTAGCGCACTCTTCAATATCAAAAGCAATACCTTTATAGCCCCACAGGTACACTCTCACTATCCCAGATATCTTTCATTTTAGTGAAAGATGTAAACGAAAGCTCCTAAAAAACGCTTTGTCCGGTTACATTGCCTACTGGATTATAGTTACAAACCAGGACATCGTTACCATTGCCACGCGATAAACCACACCCAACTTCTGTTGTATTTCTCCAAACAACTTGAGTGTAATGACCTACTTTTTCCCAATCTCCAGTACTAGATACATTGGGGAAAATACCGTTTCTGAAATACTTTTTTTCGTCACCCCACAAATCTACTAGCTGAGTGACAGAAAAAGCGCCAGCACTACCTTGCGCTAGATTTTGTCCAGCTCTATTGTGTTCAAAAGTCCCAGTTTGAGCCAAATGATCAGCCCACTGTTGAGCACTTACCGCTAAATTTTCTGACCATCGCAGCGGCGAAACCCCTACTTCGGCTCTGTACTTATTATGATCTGCCAAAATTGCTTGAATTTGATTGCTCGGACCTCCTGAAGGTCTATTATTACTGCCTGATGCCCATAAAGCGTTATTTGTCGTCTCAGTTTGAGAACCCGCTCGGTAAACTACAAGATTACCGTCGTCTTGAACATTGAGAAATGCTCCAGGGTTATTATATGTATTAGATGCCCATTTTGGAGAACCGTTCGTATCATAAAGAACCAAGTTCCCATCTATTTGCATGATGAACTCACGCGGCTTAAATCCCCCAGTATTCGTTGCCCAAATTGCTTGAGACTGCTGATTGTAAAGAACGACATTTCCATCTGATTGTAAAATAAGCTTGTGTTGCTTATTATCCGATTGTAGACTTTGTTCTGGATGTAAACTTTGACCTGAAAAAAGAGTTGCCATGTTGCTTTTACAGCGTAAATTAAATAGAAGTGAAATTTGACGACTTTCTCTTAGTCATCCTGATTAGAACGTAGTTCCAAAGAACGTTATTTTCTGTTGTATTGAGCCAACACCGCGTTCCTAAGTTACGCGGATTCAGGCTGAAAGGTTGCGGTGTATTAGGGAATAGTAAGCATGAAAAGGGTGTAGGGG
>JAQYWP010000678.1 GCA_029379285.1 Rhizonema sp. PD38 | reverse complement strand
TCTTAATAGAGTCGGCTGAAGCAGTGCGATACAGAGATATTCACCGCACTGTCATGGATTTTGAGCCGCAAATTATCCATTTTTCTGGACATGGCTCACTTGAAGATGGTTTAGTATTTGAGGATGCAACAGGAGAAGCAAAGTTAGTAGACGCTCTCGCACTGGCTGGATTATTTGAGTTATTTGCCGACAAAGTTAAATGTGTAGTTCTAAATGCTTGCTATTCAGAGATTCAAGCTAGGGCGATCGCACAACATATTGATTATGTGATTGGGATGAGCCAAGAAATTGGCGATCGAGCAGCAATAGAATTTGCAGTTGGGTTTTATGATGCTTTGGGAGCAGGAAGAACAATTGAATTTGCATATAAACTAGGTTGTCAGCTAATTCGTATAGCAGGCATAGCAGAAGAACTGACGCCTAAACTGTTCAGTAAAAATCAGTTGAATGATGATTTATCCAATTCTGATAGACAAGATTTTGGTAAAAGAGCAACTGTTGAAAATGCACGCTCTAATCATGTTAACATCCAGAATGAATTACAGGTTTTTCAGTTTGAGGTGATAACAGTAAATCCTCAAGGAAGAGAAATTGAGCGAGTAAAACGCGATGCCCAATACTTCACAGAAAACCTGGGCAACAATGTCACCCTAGAAATGGTTGCTATTCCTGGCGGAAAATTTCTCATGGGTTCACCGTCAACTGAAGCGGAACGTTTCGACTACGAAAGCCCCCAACATGAAGTAACAGTTCCCCCCTTCTTCATGAGTAAGTACCCCGTCACTCAGGTGCAATGGCGGATTGTGGCAGCGCTCCCACAAGTAAAACGGAAACTTGAACCTGATCCTTCATGCTTTAAAGGCGATAATTTACCAGTAGAGCAAATTTCTTGGTATGAAGTGGTAGAGTTTTGTGATAGACTTTCAGAACATACCGGAAAAAACTTTCGGCTGCCTAGCGAAGCAGAGTGGGAGTATGCTTGCCGTGCGGGCACGACAACCCCTTTCCACTTCGGTCAAACAATTACGCCGAAGTTAGCGAACTACAACGGCAACTATACATATGGCTCCGTTCCTGAAGGAGAGTATCGTGAGCAAACAACACCAGTAGGCAGCTTTAATGTTGCAAATGCCTTTGGTTTGTACGATATGCACGGGAATGTCTGGGAATGGTGCGCTGACCATTCCCATGATAATTATGAAGGCAGTCCTACAGACGGTAGTGCTTGGATTGAGCCCGATGATAATCAAAGACGGGTGCTGCGTGGCGGTTCCTGGAACTTCTATCCGTGGGTTTGCCGTTCAGCGTCTCGCTACATCTCCTATCCAGATCTCATGTACAAATTCTGCGGGTTTCGGGTTTTTGCTAACGCCGCGAGGACTTAATTTTTTACACTTTTGCGTTTTAGCCTCTAAGGTTTTTCTTTTACCCCCTGCCAAAGGCGATCAATATTTTTTATATTTTGTATGCCTATCAATAGTATTCAGAAAATAGTAAATATTGTCAAGAGGGTTGTCTAAACTAAAAAGAAAGTTGTTTTTGAGCAAGTGCAAAATTTACGGATTATTCAAAAAACCTGTAAGATAACTAGTGGTTCATGTCATTAATTCTGACGGGTTGGAATTTCTCAAAATAATTGAAATTTAGCGCTTTGGAAAATTGATTACCCCGCAAAATTAATGACATGGACTACTAGTACAGCACCACATTAATTATGATAGCTTGTGAAGTACGTAGTAAGCACTGAAGTGCTTGTAATTGAGCGATAAATCGCTCACTACAAACCCATCACAATTAATGTCGTGGAACTACTAGCGCAGAAAATTTTAGAAGCAATGTTACTCATCTGCTACCTCTCACATGCGGACGAAAGGTCAGATTAATTCGTGTGCTAACCATCTTTTTGGTTTTGGGGACTTGGTGCAGGTAAGTAGACTGACAACTGGGATGCATGATTAATAAACTGCCATGTTCCAACCGAAAATCAGTTGGTTTGCCTCCAATTGGTTTAATCTGAAACTTACGGACTGAGCCAAGACTGAGAGATGCGATCGCCCATTGATTGCTCATTCTCAGTATGCCAGCTTATCGAATCTTGCCCATTACGGTATTGAATTTCTTTTAACTCCTAAAAAAATGGGCGAACCGGGAGTAATAAACGCTATATACATGATTTAAATCCCGATAACGCCACAACTTAGTAGACATTGCAGACTTAACGCTCATCAAAACTGTAGAGAAAGTGTTCCCACAACACTAAAAGGTGCGCCAGGAGTCACACCTAAGCGATTGCTGTTTGGTGAGCCTAGATAATATTCTGTGTTGAACAGATTTTGGAAATTCAGTTGTGCTCGCCAATTCTTGCGTCGGTAGAAAATGGAAGTGTCGAAGCGAACATAGCTAGGAATCTCATAGGAGTTGTCAAGATCGCCTGCGCGCTCGCCCACGTAATAAACGCCTAACCCGAATCCCAAGCCTTTCAAATTCCCGGTCTGAAGCTGATAAGTTGTCCATACACTGGCAGAATTACGAGGCGCATTGGCAAACCGATTTCCGACAGGGGTGCTATTGTCACGACTGACAAAGGCATCATCGTAGGCATAGGCAGCAATCACATTTAATCCTGGTAAAATTTCACCGGATACATCTAGTTCAATCCCTCTGCTTTTCACTTCTCCGGTCAAAACAGAAAAGACAGCAGGGTTATTTGGATCGGGTGTGGGAATATTAGACTGTGTAATGTCATAGAAAGCCAAGGTTCCACTAAATTTGCCAAAATCTAGTTTAGTTCCCACTTCATATTGTGTTGACTCTTCTGGTGGTGGAACCTTCCCACTTGCTAAGGTAGCACCACTCGGCACAAAACCTTTTGTAAAAGAGGCATACAGCGATACTGCTTGTGAAGGCTGGTAGACAATTCCGACTCTGGGACTGAAAGCAGAGGAATTGGCTTTGCTTGGTGTTAAATCTACTCGATCAAATTGATTTTGTTGATAACTGTCAAATCGTCCGCCTAGCAACAACTTTAAATTATCAGCAAAAGCAATCTGGTCTTGTAAATAAAAACCGTATGTTGTATTGTTTTCATCACGATTAACATTAATCGTAAGCGAGTTCAGAGAATATCTAATAGAGGAACGAATGGGGTTGAAGATATTGATCGATGGATACGAACCAGGGTATCCAGCTGCAAACTTCAAGTCTGTATTAATTTCCTTACCAAACTCAAATCCTGCTAAAATCTTATGCACTATCGAACCAGTTTTGACATTACCAATGATATCTAAATTATTGAAATAACTCTTGTAAAGACCTTCCCCAGCATAGGTAGCACGCGTCAATACTCCTGTTTTTTCATCCAAACTGCTGTACAGTGGATTGAGGCGATCCAGATTGAACCACTTAGCAAAGAAAGTATTGCGAACTGACCAATCTTGATTGAACCGATGATCTAATGTGGCAGTCAAGTTATACTTGCGAACGCTATTTTTGCCAAAAGGTTTGTCAAATCCATCGCTTTCATCTAGATAGCGCGAGGTCGGAATTGCTGCAATCCCTCGACCAATGGCGGGAATACCCGGATTGACCGAAATACTAGTATTAATTAACTCTAACTCCAGTGCTAATTTTGTATCTTTGGAAATATTCCATTGCACGCTTGGCGCAAAGAAATAATTTTTGTGGTTGACTTCATTGATGAAACTTTTTGATTCTTCGTAGGAGCCGACAAAGCGATATAAAAGGGTTTTCTCCGCGTTCAACGGCCCAGAAATATCTAAGGAAGGTCGATACGAATCGAAACTCCCAGCAGCAAATGACAGGTTATAGTAAGGTTCGCTGAGTGGCTTTTTGGTGACTAGGTTGACGATTCCTCCTGGAGGTCCTTGTCCAAATAAAACACCTGCTGGCCCTTTTAATACCTCAATCCGCTCTAAATTATCTGTCGTCACTAGGTCATATTGAAAAGGGTTTGTGCTACCATTTCTATAATAGCTACCAGTATCAAAACCGCGAATACTAACTTGATCGATAACGCCTTGATAAGTAGAAGCATTGATCCCACTAACATTTTGCAGTGCTTGATAGACTTGAGTAACGGCACGGTCTTCGATGATCTGACGTGGAATAACTTGAACCGAAGCTGGGATATCACGCAGAGGAGTATCGGTTCTAGTCGCAGTTGATGCATCCGGTACGCGATACCCGTTTTGCTCACCTCTGACTACCAATTCAATCGCCTCATCTCCACTAGCTGATGGTGTCTGTTGCTGTGTCTGACTTTCTGGCTGCGGTGTTTGGGACGGTTGTGTAGATGGTTGCACCTGTTGCGCCACGGGTGTAGTACCTGCCACGCTGAAAATCAGACCCCGTTAGGACTGTCAAACAACTCGATGGTTGGTAGTTTCGCTCTTCCTGCTACCGTCACCCGAATAGTATTGGCATTAAAGTTAGTAACTATGATCTCGCTCACACCTGCAATTGGCGCTAGAGAGCGAAATGTAAATCCATCGCCTGACGGTAGGCGCAGTTGAGCAGACGGAATATCAACGATAAAGCTTTTTCCCGCACTGCGATTTAGCAGTTGTAACTGTTGCCCTGAAGATGTCTGTAAAATCAGCTCCAATCCTTTGCTGGTAGGATTTGCCTTAACCCCTGTTACTTGCACGATTTCAGTAGTAGGCGTGTTTGGTGGTGTTGGCGACTGCACCAGTAAGGTTTGGGCACTCTGGGAAGGGCGCTTGATCTCACTTAGTCGCCGAATTTCCGTGATCGGTTTAACTTGCGGTATCTTGGTACCCAGAGTTGCAAGTTGACTAGAACTCTTGCTATCAGTAGATGCCTTACTTTTGTTAACAGCTATTGATAATTTTTCCTGACTTTTTGCGGGAGTTGTGAGTAATGCCACGATCGCACTTGTCAGCAACAAACTTGGAACAAGCTGTATGAATTTCATTGTTGTCCTCTGACTCTTGGAGGGTACTGTATTGTTGAGAGCTAGATAGTATAAGTAAGTATTGAAATTTATTGGCATCAAGAAAGCAAGAAGGCGAAAACTAATATAAATAAAAATTTACAAATTAGCAGCGGAGTTTTCTACAAATTATTGCATCTGTCGATCACTATAGAACTTACGCAAAAATTACCGAAAAGCTTAATTTATTGAACCGCCCTTCGGGTGACGCTCGTTCCGACGCTCCTTCGTCGCTAACGCTGCGCT
>JAQYWP010000677.1 GCA_029379285.1 Rhizonema sp. PD38 | reverse complement strand
ATCATTCTTCTTAAACGTCTGTACAACTAGCTACATTTTTAGATGCGCTTACCCTGCTTAATACTCACACTCATTTAGTAGGCTTATAGTGATGGTTAATGTAACTAAAGTACTTCAAATTAGATCTTTCTTAGATGACTTACTTGGCTCTTACAATCTCATAAACTTAACGGTAGAATGTACAGTTAGAATCTTATTTTCACCAAAGAGCAACTGTAAACACAAAAGCAGCTGTGATTATCAGCTGCTTTGTGTTCCGTTCATCTGTTACCTGATTTACACTGATACCACCTGATTAACTGACTCAACTCCAGCCATGTCCAAAATAGGTGCAATCAAATCTTCGCGTTTCACCGCCATCATATGCACACCTTGACACAATTGACGTGCAATTTGTACTTGTTCAGCGGCTATTTTCATTCCTTCTTCTAGAGGGTCTTTTGCTTGTGCTAATCTATCAATAATGGAGTCGGGAATATGGACACCTGGTACACACCTATTAATAAATTGGGCATTTTTTGCTGATTTCAACAGAAAAATTCCTGCTAAAATTGGCTTTTTACAATCAGTGGCAATTTTGTCCATGAATTTTTCCAGTCTTTCAAAATCGGTAATTAACTGACTTTGGAAAAATTGCGCTCCCGCCTCTAGTTTACGCTCAAATCGGCTTAGTAAACCAGACCAACTGCCACATTGCGGGTCGATCGCCGCACCTACAAATAAATCTAACGCCCCATCAGTCAGTGGTTTCTCGTTGCAGTCAACGCCGCCATTGAGCTTATGAATCATTTGTAGCAGGCGTACAGATTCCAAATCAAACACGCCTTTGGCATCAACGTGGTCACCTGCTTTCACTGGGTCGCCAGTCAAAGCTAAGATATTATGGATACCCAGAGCATGAGCCCCCATCAAGTCAGCTTGCAATCCAATTCGGTTGCGATCGCGACATGCCAGCTGACAAATTGGTTCTATCCCGTTTTGTAACAAAATTGCCGACGCCACGACTGAACTCATCCGCAGCACTGCGCGACTACCATCTGTTACATTAACAGCATGAACCCGCCCTTTCAGGGTATGTGCCATTTTTACCATGTGCGCTGGATCTCCTCCTTTAGGAGGTGTGACTTCCGCAGTCACTAAAAATTCACCTGCCTGTGCTGCTCGACGAAAGGAAGTTAAGATAGTTCTGTCTTGGATATTGAGCATAGATCTGAGATTTTAAATGAAGAATATTCATGGTTGGGGGGCGGGTTTAATTTATATAACTCGTCATCAAAAATGACTAGATTCATCAACCCGCCCTGATGATTGTTAGTTGATATTCATTTCATCCCTAAAAGTGGAGGGATGAGCGCGTCTTTTGTCCTTTTGTAGATGCGAATGACTTATGACAGCGTTTTGTTATCTTTTATACTAACGGCTAACCAGTCACTTCGCTCTAAAATCGAGATCTAAAATTACTACAGGGGGACAGAGTACCCCATAGCAGCTTTGACTTCTGCTAGAGTCTGTCGCGCGATCGCCTCTGCCTTTTGTCTACCATCACGCAACACAGACTCTAAATAGCCTTTATCATCCATCACTGCCTGATATTTCTCTTGGATAGGTTTAAGAGCATCAATCATTGTTTCTGTCAATAAAGATTTAAATGGTCCCCATCCCATATCCTGACACTGAGTTACGACTTCTTCCTTCGGCTTGCTAGAAAGCAGCATATACAGAGTTAACAAGTTGTTACATTCCGGACGTTCAGGATTGCCAAACTCCAAACCACGAACTGGATCGGTTTTACAGCGCTTGATCTTATTAGCAATTTTATCAGGTGGATCAAGCAAATTGATTCGGCTGAGCTCAGACGGATCAGACTTTGACATTTTTTTCGTTCCATCCGTCAAACTCATCACCCTTGCACCTTCCTTACGGATTAGAGGCTCTGGTAATTTTAGTACCTTACCAAATTTATCATTAAATCTGTTGACAATATCTCGCGTTAGTTCTAAGTGTTGCTTTTGGTCTTCACCAACTGGCACTTTATCAGGTTTATACAGCAAAATATCTGCAGCCATCAACACCGGATAGTCCAGCAAGCCAAAATTCACACTTTCTCCTTGCTTCACTGCCTTTTCCTTATACTGAATCATGTCTTCCAACCAGTTGATTGGCGTGATGCAGTTAAAAAGCCAAGTCAGTTCGCTGTGAGCAGCAATATGCGATTGAACGAAGATTGTAGAGTCGTTGAGATCGAGACCGCAAGCTAGATATAAAGCTGCAGTATTGTAAGTATTCACACCTAGCGTTGCTGGGTCTTGAGGCACGGTAATCGCGTGCAAATCAGCGACAAAGAGGAAATTTTCGTACTGGTTCTGATCTTCTACCCAGTTACGAAGAGCACCTAAGTAGTTGCCTAAATGGAGATTACCAGTTGATTGAATTCCAGAAAGTACTCGTTGCCTACCCATATCAGTTCAAGAAGAGTGTTCCCACTTACAAGAATAAAAAATATTCCTTTAGTATGACATTTAAGTGAGAGTGAAAGAAAACGCGGGGATTAAACGGAACTTTGCCCATGTACTTTTTGGATTTTGCTCTAATTATTCACAAAACCGTTTTAGACAAGGAATTATACGCTTCCTCTAACTTGGCGGCAGACTCAATTAGCAAGCGTTGTTCAAGATCGTTTAGAGACAATAGGAGTTGTCGTTCAATTCCCTGCTTACCAATAATGCATGGCAGCCCCAGCACAACATCGCTGCCAATACCATAGTTAGAATCGGCTCTTACAGAGACAGTAAATATTTTCTTTTGATCACGCAAGATAGCGTCAACTAATTGACAAACAACTGTGGCAACGGCATAATTTGTAGCTCCTTTCCGTTCGCTGATTGCATAGCCTCTTTTGGGAGTTGACTCTGAGTACTCCTCCTGAATCTGTCTTAATGATGTCCCTTCTGGAAGGGGAAATTTATCTAGTGGAATTATGCCAATTGATGCACTCTCCCAAGCCACAACTTCACTATCACCATGTTCGCCAAATACATATACATGAACATCTTGTTTGTTGACATTGAGTCGTTTACCAAGCTGATATCTCAGCCTTGCCGTGTCAAGAACGGTTCCCGATCCGATAATGAGGTTTTCCGATCTCGTTGAGGTGGCGATCGCAATCCGTGTGAGGACATCGACTGGATTGCTGACGATAATCACAATAGCATCTGGTGCAACCCTGTCTAATTCCTTAATCGTCGAGCGAATAATCTCTGCATTTTTCTCTAACGTATCTAATCTACTTTGTCCTTCTTTTCGCTGCACTCCAACTGTAATCACAATCACATCTGAATCAGCTACATCATCATAATTATCTGATGGCTGAACATCCATTTCTGATAGAAGTGGAATCGCATCTTCTATATCCCACGCTTCCCCTTCCGCGTTTGATAAAGTGCGATCAAATAGGATAACTTTTTCGCATTTACGGAGTAACACTAAAGCATTCGCTACTGCTGCACCCACGTTACCTGAGCCAATGACAGCAACTTTAGATATTTTGCTCATATGACTTTTACAAATTTTTACAATACCGCTTACACTAGCATAGAAGGAAAAGCATCTGCTAAAAATCCCCTGTTACCGTAGAAGTTACTATTGTTAAAAGGAGTAAATTATGGTACGTCCTACAAATCTTACTGAGGAGCAAGGTCAGTTTCGTTACGATCCTAGTAGTTTGGAAAAGAAGGGACCGGCACGACTATTCCCCCATACAGGGGAAGATGGTGCTATTTATTACATTTTAGATAAACTTCGTCAAAATTTATTAGAACAAGGACATCTCTCGCAACCTTGGAGTTTATTACTACAACAATTGGACAATGCAATCCATACTTGTGATGAAAAATGGGGAGAGATTTCTACCTTACTAGTGGATTTGAAGATTTTTCAATCAGGATGGTTTAATTTTACTCTCCCTGCAAATGAACAGTTTGACTCTAGCTATGTTCGAGAACGGTGGACAATACTACAAAAGCTGTTAGGAGCAAAGAATGCGGCTGAAGCTGTAGAACGTCGGCACGATCTTTCTGAGGTTGCTATTAGAAAACAGCAGAGGGTGGAATTTTATCATAAACTTGAAAATAAAAAACAGGCTGCCGCACTGGTAAATAACCATGAATCGGTACATCCAGTGGTAAGTCGCATTCACGAACGCGAAGGCGGTTTGAGCGATCGCGAGTTTGCCCGTCAACGGTTAGCCGGACAAAACCCGATGGTGGTGCGGCGCTTGATTTCAGATGATCGAGCAATGTTATCGGCTTGGGCTGGTCAATCTTATATCCTAGAAGATGGCAGTAGTGTAGACTTAGCTGAATCAGCAACTGCCAACCGTCTGTTTGTTGCAGATTATCCAATACTGGAAAACTTGAAGGCAGTCGATTTGCAACCCGGTAGATACTTAGGTAGTCCAGTCGCTCTATTTCACTATTCACAAAAAGGACTGGAACCATTACTTATTGAGTTAGAGAAAGGCAAGGTTGTCACTCCAAGCAAAAATGGAGTTGCGGTGGATGACTGGATGCGGGCAAAACTTTCTGTGCAGACTGCCGACGTCACCCACCACGAACTTATTACTCACTTGTGTTACACCCATTTGTCAATGGAGGCATTTGCGATCGCAACCGCCCGACGCTTACCCTACAATCACCCTCTATTTCAATTGCTACATCCTCATTTTCAGTTTTTGTTGGCAATTAATACGCGGGGAAATAATCTTCTACTTGGTGAAGGTTCTGCGATCGAGCAACTGTTAGCAACAACACGAGAAGTGTCTATAGACTTGATGAACATAGCCTACCGAGAACGTCCGTTTTCAGAATACTCACTGCTAAATAATATCAAGTCACGAGGTATTGAACAGGAATTTATAGCGAATTTTCCCTATCGAGATGATGCACTGCTATTGTGGGAATCAATTCATAATTATACAAAACAATATTTACAACGCTACTATCCAGATGACCGAGCAGTGCAACAAGACTTATACCTAAGATCTTGGGTAGAGGAACTGGGTACACCGTTAGCATTGCATCCAAAAACAGAATTCGCCCAACCACCAACTTGGTTTCCACGAAAATTAGCCGTACAAGCAGGGCTGGAAGTCGAAAATCTTCCAGATTATCCTCGTGTACCAGATTTTGGCGAAATCACTAGTTTGCAACAACTTATTGACACAGCTACAACATTAATAT
>JAQYWP010000676.1 GCA_029379285.1 Rhizonema sp. PD38 | reverse complement strand
GAACTGGCACTTAGTCAAGGAATTGACATTCAAATTTCCAGGTGCAAGATCTGAGTTACGAGACTATTTTACATGAGCCAGGTCAAAACGTTTTTGTTTACCTTGACCCTCCTTACCTAAGCGCCACAGATTCAAAGCTGTATGGCATGAAAGGCGAACTCCACACAGGGTTTGACCATGAGCGCTTTGCGTATCATGCTAAAATTTCCCCTCACCGATGGCTCATTACGTATGATGACTCGCCAGAGGTGCGGAAACTGTTCGCTTTCGCCAACATGAAAGAATATAACTGCCAGTATGGAATGAATAATTTTAAACAGTCCGTTGCCAGAAAGGGCAATGAGCTAATCATTACCAACTTTTGACCCAAGGTTGGTATTTTCAAAAAATAGACTTCATGCCAAATAACGAATAACTTCAATACGCAGCGAAGGAATTGCAAAGTTGGGTCTATATTTACCAAATTATCCGGAAAGAGATGATAATACAGTGAAAATTATAGTGATTAGTGCCACTGTCATCTATGTCGCTAAACTTTACCTTCGTCCTGAGCCAGCAGCAAACTTTTGAACTACGTTGTGATTATGGCTCACGTCGCCTAGATAAATCTGAGTTGGTAGCACTGATTGATCTATGTGAGCAAAATTACTATGCCCAGCAAAAAGATCACCTACCCCATCTCACTCAGTTGGGACGGCAACTTTATCAATGGCTCGATGGTAAAGAAGGATGGCTGAGAAAGGCGCTGGATGAGGCAGATGAGCAAACGATTCTTCTGGATTTGATTAGAACCAGTGAAGCGCAGGGATTAAACGCAGATACAGAACGGGTGGCGTTGGGATTGGCATATTTGCCTTGGGAATTGCTATATGATGGCAATGGTTTTTTAATCGAACGCCAGGATATTTCTGTATTACCAGTGCGTTGTGTGCAGCAGCGTCAAACCCAAGGGATTAGTGTTCAAAATCGCCCGTTGCGGTTGCTGTTCATGGCAACTGCGCCAGAAGATCCAAGAGTTCCCCCATTGGGGTTTGAGCGAGAAGAAGCGAACATTTTGCAAACAACCAAGGATCAGCCTTTGGCGTTGATTGTTGAGGAAAGCGGTTCGGTTGCAGAGTTAGGCAATTTGGTGAAATCCTACCCAGATAATTATTTTGATGTCTTTCACCTCACAGGACATGGCATAATTTATACCCAAAAAGCTTACCCCAATTTGCTACCACAAGAGGCAACCCTACCAGATAATACTCCCTGCTTTATCACTGAGGATGAAGTGGGGAATTTACAACTTACCACTGTCAATGACTTAGCTAGAGCCTTTCGCGGACGCTGGCCCCGTGTAACTTTTCTTTCGGGCTGCCATACGGGAAGGGTTCCTAACAAAGGGACAATACCCTCAATGGCGCAAGCATTGGTGAAGGCGGGGGCAGGTATCGTTTTAGGCTGGGCGCGTCCAGTGTACGACTGTACGGGTATTGTAGCAGCACGGGCACTTTATCAAGCTTTGGCGACGGGGGCAACTATTGTAGCGGCAGTCAAAGTGGCGCAACAGGAGATGATTGACCAAGGATGCACCGATTGGCATCTGTTGCGGATGTATCGAGATACGCGCCCCATTGCCGAACTGGTGACACCACTGAGAACAAAAAACCGCGAAAAGCTGAAGTTTACAGCGCCAGAGCAAGAATTTCTCGATGAGAATAATCTAGTTAAAGTTGCCAGTCGGTTTGAGTTTGTCGGACGCAGACGACCTTTGCAACGGTGTCTCAGGGCATTGCGGGAAACCAGCGACCAAATGGGGGTGTTTATTGCCGGGATGGGCGGACTGGGTAAAAGTACCCTGGCGGCGCGGTTATGTACGCGGGTTGAGGCGCAGCGTCCCAACTTTGCGCGGGTGGTGTTGATTGGCCCTTTGGATAAGTGGGGTTTGCTGACTAAGCTTTCTAGCAAGTATGAACGGTTTGCTGATGTCCCTGCACTGTTGAATGAACCAAAGGTTTCTCTTAAAGGACGGTTGCAAAACTTTTTAGAGGCGATTGAACAAGAACACAACCAACCTTTACTGCTGGTGCTGGATGACTTTGAGCAGAATATCCCCAGAGCTAATATTGAGGATGGCTCACTGCTCTTGACGGCACAGGCTTACGAGATTTTAGCAGCAATTTGTGCAGCATTGGCAGAGAACGGGGGAGAAAGTCGGCTGATTGTCACCTGTCGCTATTTAAAGTCAGACACTTTACCACCCCACCGCTTGCACTTGGAATCTTTGGCAGGGATGAGTAGCAGTGATATTGATAAAATGTGCTTTTCTTTAGATCTTGAAGTTAGGCAGAAGTTAAGAACTCAGCGGATTCTCAAGATTGCTGATGGGAATCCCCGCTTGTTGAAGTGGCTATTGGAGGTGATTCAGCAACCAGGAATAGCGGTGGATGAATTATTGACTCGACTAGAAGAGACTGAGCATAAATTCCGCGAAAATATCTTAGCACAAACTCTGCTGGATGTTTTGGAACCGGAAGAACAAAAGTTTCTCGCACGGTTGAGTGTGTTTCATCTGCCTGTGATGGAGGATATTGTGAGGGCAATTTCTACCACCGAGGATTTGGCAGTTTTGGGCAAGCTAACCAGTCTTAGCTTAGTCGAGTCTGCAACCACTCACCCCAACCAGTCAGCTAATTATCGGGTGACGACAATTTTAGAACCGTTGTTAGAACTAGTGTTGAGTGAGAAAGAGTGGCAAGTAACGCGACAGCAAGGGGTGAGGAAAATCCATCAAGTTTGGTGGAAGAATGCAAACCGCACGGAAGCAGAAGGGATGGAAATTGTGCGCTTGGGACTACTGGCAAGAGAGCAGGAGATTGCTGTCAGCATTGGGCATATGATTGCAAACCTTTGGGTGAATAATTCCCGCTTTGTGGAAGCTTTTGATTTATGTGAGCAAATATTGGGAGTTTTTCAAGATTACCGCATCTTGCGAACCATCGGCCGTGCGGAAGAATTTTTAGGTTCTGTGCAAGAAGCTGCTACCCATTATCAGCAAGCCTTAGACCTTTGCCCTGAAGATGACTTAATAGGAAAAGCCGTTGGCCTCACCAACATTGCAGGTTTAATCGCCGACAAAACAGACATAGCAAGAGCGATCACACTCTGGGAGCAAGCCCTAGAAATATATGAGCAGATTGGCGATTTCCAAGGTAAAGCCACTGCCCTTAATAACATAGCTCAGGTAATCGCCGACCAAGGGGACAGACCTAGAGTGATCGGACTCTGGGAGCAGTCCTTAGAAATATGTGAGCAGATTGGGTATATGAAGGTTAAAACCGCTATCCTCAACAACATGGCTCAGGTAATCGCCCATCAAGGGGACAGACCTAGAGCGATCAAACTTTGGGAGCAATCCTTAGAAATATCACAGCAGATTGGCAATGTCCAAGGTAAAGCTCATACTCTCAGGAACATAACTCAGGTAATTGCCCAACAAGGGGACATGGTAAAAGCGATCACATTTTCGCAGCAAGCCCTAGAAATATATGAGCAGACTGGCGATGTCAAAGGCAAAGCCCATACCCTCAACAATATGGCAGAGGTATTCGCCAAACAAGGCGACATAACCATAGCGATCAGACTTTTGCAGCAAGCCTTGGAAATATTCGAGCAGATTGGCGATGTCCAAGGTAAAAGCGTTAGCCTCAGCATCATGGCACAGCTAATCGCCCAACAAGGGGACATTCCAAAAGCGATCAGACTTTCGCAGCAAGCCTTGGAAACATGTGAGCAGACTGGCAATGCCAAAGACAAAGGCTCCACTCTCAATAACACGGCACAGCTAATCGCCCAACAAGGGGACATTCCAAAAGCGATCGCACTTTGGGAGCAAGCTGCTTTAGCATTGGCACAGGTTCGTGCTTATAGTGATTTGGTAACAGTTCTAGGTAATTTAGGCGTAGCAGATGAAAGCAACGGTTTGGTTTACCTAGCTCAAGCAATATGGCTGACGCTGAGGATTCAAACCTCCTTATCCTTAGCAGCTATCATTCAATTAATCTGTGTTTTATGTAATAGAGTCCCTCAAGGCGATGAACTAGAAGCTTTACTAGGAGCAACGGTAATGTGCTTTTGCCAACTCAAAGGTGAAGGTCATCCCCAGTTCGAGGAACTCCGAGAGCTTGGTGAAAAGATTATATTAGGTGCGGCAAGTGCCCAAGGAATTGAGACGTTGGAAGCGCTTAAAGTTTGGTATGTCCAGCAACGGCTTAACGATGCAGAATATTTCCTTCCCCAACTCTATCAACGCTTGGAAGAGATTGTTGGCGATGGGTGGTTGTTTGACCTCAATCAAGTTTCAATGGGTGAATAAGGGGAGATGCGATTAAAATAAACGATCTTAAAGATATTTGATAAATCCCAACTTTTAACCCAATGCTGGTGAAACGCTAAAAATCAGGCATACTGACGGTAACGCTAACCCTTTTTCCGTTAGATTTCGCCGACTGTCTGCCATATCTGTACAAATTACCTCCCATCGCTTGTCCAGTGCCAGATTGTCTGTTTCCTGTTGTGTTAAGTTGCGGGGTTTTTCAGGGAGAGTGAGCGGGGTCGTTGGAGGGGTGGCAAGCAGCCTGCTCTCGGCCTTGACCGAACCGCAGTCAGAACATTGCCATCTTGGTTGTCCTCCCCTGGTCTGACCAGCGAGGGTAAAACTTTCCTGACTCCAACCACGGACGAGGCATTCAGGACAGTAGAAATATTTACCGTCTGGCGGGGAGGCGATATCATTCTTAATATCAAGTTAAAATGTATGAATATTTTTAAATAACAAATGAGTTTTAACAATTTTACTGAACTACAAAATTCGATTCGTACATATAATTCCAATTCGATTTTGGATATAGGAACTAGGATCTGCTTGCAAATATCAGAAACTCAATACTCTGAACCATTAATTTGGTTACAAGATAATGCTAAACGTAATTACACTGTCCGTATAATCTTACTTGCTAGTGCAGGCAATCCCTATCGGCGCAAGAATATTAATTTTTCCGAATTTAATAATTTGATTAATGTTTACTTTAGTTGGAAGCAACATACCATTGCAAACCCACATATTCTTACTCAAGAGGCAGAAGCTATATTTGAGTCTATCCAAAAGTGGGAAAGCAAAAATGTGAAGAAAGTTCGTAATTGTTGAGAAGGCAGCTATGCTGAGGGCAGCTATGCTGAAGGAACCCCTGCCTGAAG
>JAQYWP010000675.1 GCA_029379285.1 Rhizonema sp. PD38 | reverse complement strand
CTAGCACAGAAATGTGGTTCGATTCCACATTCTAGTCTTTCTGTCAATGCGTAAGGAATGAATAACTCAGAATATGCTATTTGTGAAAACTTAATCTACCCTGTTTTAAAGGAAGTTTGGAAGCGATACAGCAGCAAGTTTACTTTGTGGAGCCATCAATCTCTCACTTATGATGAAAAACTCTCAGGTTATCCTGAATATATTTTAGCTAAACGTTCTCCATTGGGAAAAGTCGTTTTTGACAAACCCTACTTCATTTTAGTAGAAGCTAAGCAGGATAACTTTGAAGCAGGTTGGGCACAATGTTTAGCAGAAATGATTGCTGCACAAAGACTGAATGGAGAATTACCAATAACTATATTTGGCATTGTCTCTAATGGCGATCGCTGGCAATTCGGCAAGCTGGATACGGAATTATTGACTAAGGACAATACGCCATACACTATTTATGAGCTTGATAAACTCTTTGCTGCTGTCAACTATGTTTTTCAACAGTGTGAAGTGCAGCTAAATAATCCAGTTACTGTTTAATCTTATAGCTATTTCACTCTTTGCGTCGTAACCACGGCATAAATAACTCTCTTCTCTATTCCTTAACCTTCTGGATACCTCTGTAGTTAATTATATTTTTACAAAACAACTATGCACAAAAGATTCGTCAACCATTGCACTATTAATTTAACCCTAATTCCTGATGGACCAATTCTCATTAAATCAGGTAAGGAAGGTGCTGATCCCACCAAGCCAGATATGGAATTTGTTGAGACTTATTACGCAGGAGGACGCTCAATTTATTTACCCGGAAGTGGACTTAAAGGAGCGATTCGCGCCCACGCAGAAAGAATTATCCGCACGGTAGGAACAGACACTTATCCCAATAATCCTAAGACTCTCTGGGCTAACGATCCTTTGAATGACAAGTATATGTACTTACAAAGTTTAGAAGCAGCCGACATATACAAAAAATCATCTTTCACAGACCAACTGTTTGGTAATATTGCTATTGCTAGCCGCCTCCGAGTTGAAGATGCTTATCCCGTTGACTATACGCAAATTAAACTTGAGGAACGTAATGGTGTAGCTATTGACCGTGTATTTGGATCAGTTGCTGTTGGTCCTTTCAACTATCAAGTCTGTACTGCGGGAGAATTTCGCACCAAAATTCATCTCAAAAACTTTACCTTGGCACAGCTAGGTTTAATTGGTTTAGTACTGCGCGATTTAAATGATGGTTGGTTTGGTCTTGGTTTTGCCAAATCTCGCGGCTTGGGTACGGTTACAGTAAAATATAACTCAGCTACAGTGCAATATCCAGGTTGTGTTTTAAACGCTGAAGCTCGAAAAATTTGCCAGCTAGGAAATTCAGGAGAATGGGATTGGACTCTTCTGCTAGGGGCGGGAGAGTTTTTGCCAGATGCAGAAGCGGAAAAATACGGCTTCTTGAAACCAGATAATCAACCTACTCCCATACGTGCTGAAGAAATGAATTTAGGTTTTGGTGTTCAGCTAAATTGGCAAGGTGATGGTGAAGCAGGCGTACCCGATTTGTTTACAAGAGCCGTTCGTGCTTGGAGTCAAATTTTAAGAGGTGCAGCGGCATGAAAGGGTTTGTATATTCTCAACCAACTCTATTATCCAATGAATTAAAAAATTTGCTGGAAAAATTAGCAACTGAACCTAGTTATTACTTTTTGCGTTCTGCTCATGCAGTAAGTGGTGTCTGTAGGAAATTACCAAAGGAATTCGCTACTCCTGAAGGGCAAATGTTTAATGCTGATTGCGAACTACGCTGGAAAAAACGAAAGCTTGGCTATGATGTCTTACTCCTCAGTAGAGTTGAAGTTGGTTTAGAGGGGATGAAGCAAGATTTTAGTAATTGGGAAATCTGCGACTTCGATGCCTATTTGTATAAAAATGAGCCTAAATTTCCCAATAGTTTCATATTTAAAGGGTTAAATGATGAAGATATCAATCTTGATGGAATTATAGCTCAGCGATATTTCAAAGACGCAGATACTGCAACTGTTCATTTTATCGCTCTTACTGTGAAGGAAAAATGACTACTCCACCTCGAAAACCGCAAAAATCAACTCAACCAACTCCTCCTTCTCGTGACTTTTCGGAGGGTACGGTTGCACCTAAACCTTATGAGTTAATTCCTTTTCCTAAAGAACGTCCAACTTTACAACATCCGGTTGGACATCATAAATATGATACTAATCGCCTGCATGGAACTTTGTTTCTGCGCTTAAAAGTTCAAACCTCTTTACACGTTTCTACAGGTGTAGTTGTTATGGGTAGCGACATTGGCAGTCGTGTACCTCTAATTAAAACAATGATACAGGGTGAGCAAAAACTCTCCATTCAAGGTAGTTCCCTGAAAGGCTGTATTAGGTCTGTCTATGAGGCGATTACTAACAGTACCTTAGCTGTTATCACATCAAAGTATAGAGAAAACATACCTCCGGAACGTTTTCCATGTAAGAAGAAAACAGAACTTTGTCCAACAAGTCTTATATTCGGTGCTTTGGATTGGCAAGGATTGCTTGATTTTAATGATGCTAAATGTGAAAATACGGGTTTCAGTACGGGATTTATGCCTTCTTTATATCGTCCTCGTCCTGACCAGCGTCGAGCATATTTTAATGAAAGAGGTAAAGTAGCAGGACGTAAATTTTATTATCACACGATCAGAGCAATTGATAAAGGTCAAAATCAAGGCATTACTGTTCAGCAAGCAGCAAAAGAGTACACCTTTATAACTGAGTTACATTTTAAGAATTTGAAGTCAGAAGAACTTGGTACTCTGTTAATTGTGCTAGGACAAGATCCAAAATATCCTATTGCTCTTAAGGTGGGTGGTGGTAAACCAATTGGGATGGGAACGATGACGATAGAGGTGACAAGTTCACAAGTGCTGCAAAATGTCAAAGAGTTGCGCGATCGCTACTCTGCATACACCCCGCCAAGCGATCACTTAGATGGAGAGGCATTGCAACAATTCATCCACAAACAAGTTCAAGCGGCACATTCTCGGCTAATTCAAACCCCACAATTACAGGATTTAGCTGCTGTACTACGTTACCCAACTGATCGCCAACCCCCAGAAGGAATGTACTGATGCTGACGACTGAATCTCTCACTGAAGCTCAATGGCAAATAGCTCATGCGATCGCACTAACTTTAGTTAAAGATAATACAGATGTGAACGAATTGGGCAAGGTGATCGCTTATCTCCGCGCCTCTATCAATCAACCAAATGCAGGTGCAAAATTCTTTAAATACCTCAAAACTTTAGTCAGCAACGGTAGACAAATTGGACACAGCGGTAGAACAGCTGATCACTACCGTAGCATTGAGCAAACTTGTAATCAATATCTACAAAGTGAAACTAACGCCCAAACCATACTGCAAATTTTAGGATGGGCTGCACGTCTAATGCGTTACTACAAAGATGCTAGTCCTATTGAGGATATTACCTTACCTTCTACTCTACCAACAACAATAGGAGAGCCGCAGACGGAACCGGGTTCCAAACGTCAAGCAGAAATTGCGCAAGTGACTGACAGTTACGACTTCACTATAAGTCAAATCCTAGAAGCTAAGGTAACTGCAATTAAAGGAAATAAGGTAACGTATGAAATTTTGGGAACGATTAAACTGACTGAAAAAGAACCCAAAAAGGCGCAATTTCTCTCTGAAGGGCAGACTGTTAAGGTAGAGATTTTAGAGCTAAAGGAGGACGGGAGTATTAAAAAGGTTAAATTTACTGATGAAAAAAATAATTTGTGACGAAATTAAGTCGTCATAACAACATTACCCGACATTTCTCCCTCACTTGACAATTATAAGTGCAGCATTATACGCTTGAGCTAAGTGAGTCAAATCTATCGACGCATCTCCTCCGAACCTTGAAAACCGCATTATTTCGTTGACATGCGTCGATTGCTTACACCGTAAGGCTTTCAGACTGTAAAATTGACGTTTTTTTCAAATTTTTTGATGAGCTTTAACAGATGCGTCGATTTGAAGCTGGAAACCCGCTCCCAGTAAGGCTCCCTGAGCGAACTCTTTCCAAGACCCTCTTCCCCTAACGGGGACGGAAACTGCGGGTCCCATATTTTTCTCCTTGAGTGTAAGCCTCTTTCCCTAACGGGGACGGAAACAGTTCAGGTAATCTCTCCTCGTGGAAAGTTTTTGCATCTCTTTCCAATCACTGCCAATACAGTGTAAGAATTGCAACAAGTGATTTAGTCCGATTTAGTAGATTTTGTGTAGGTTTGACAGCATCTGATGTATCATGAGTGACACTATGTGAGTACATCCACATTATTCATGCCAAAACCTGCCGATGTCAGTACCAAACGCTTAATTAGCCTCGCCCCCGATAATTGGGTAAAATGGGTAACACAAATCCCTGATGTCGTTGCAGGGGAAATCCTTAACTCAGAGTTCCAGTGGATCGCTAGAGAAAGTGATGTACTCATCCGCGTCGAGAGTCTTGAGTACGGCAAATTTCTCGTCCTTAATGAATTGCAATTGCGCTATAAATCCCAAATGCCACGCCGGATGCGTGCCTACGCCGCGCTTGCCGAAGAAAAATACAACTTACCAACCTATGCTGTACTGATTAATATCCTCAAAACGAGTGATACAGTAATTCCGACGCCATATTCCTCTAGTATCGCCGGATTACAAGTACGTCAAGACTACCGCGTCATCAATCTGTGGGAGGTTGATGTTAACATTGCCTTTGAACAACCATTACCTTCCTTACTTCCCTTTGTGCCGATTCTCAAAGGTGGCGAAGACGAGTCGAAAATTCGCGAAGCTTTGCGCTTATTGCAAGCGGATGAACAATTAAGTCAGCTAGAAACAGTCTTAGCATTTTTTGCTACGTTTGTAATAGACAGTGCGTTAGTTCAACAAATCATGAGGTGGGATATGACAGTATTGCGCGAGTCGCCTTGGTATCAGGAAATTCTACAAGAAGGGGAAATGCGTGGTGAACAGCGAGGTGAGGAACGTGGTGAACGACGAGGAATAATTTCTAGTATTGAAATGACTCTAGAGATGAAATTCGGTAGTGACGGCTTACAACTGATGTCACAAATCTCTCCTATTTCAGATTTAGAAAGCTTAAAAACGATTTTGCGCAGTGCGCTCGCCGCCACTACATTTGAGGAATTGCAACAACTGATTTAGAACGGAGTGCCGTAATATTGTATAGATTTAATCG
>JAQYWP010000071.1 GCA_029379285.1 Rhizonema sp. PD38 | reverse complement strand
TCTTCAGGCAGGGGTTCCTTCAGCATAGCTGCCCTCAGCATAGCTGCCTTCTCAAATCAAGCTGCGAGTAGATCAGCTTGCGTTATTCTAGCAATAGTCAGAGCAAAAAATAAATACAATGAGTGTCTCCATTTCTGATGAACTTTTAGAAACTATAGGGATGTCGGAAACTGAGTTAATTCAGGAAATTGCGATTATTCTTTTTCAAAATGAAAAATTGAGTATCGGACGAAAGCAATAGTGAGAGCAAAGAAAAAATACAATGAGACTCTCTATTTCTAATGAAGTTTGAGAAACTTATGAAGGGGCGCGTAGTATCAGGGGTTTTTATTGAGGTTTTGGGCGCTGACGCAACCTTGGTGGGGCTTGTAGCGGGTTCACGAGAGTTAATTTGTATGGGTTGCGCCTAATTAGCGCTTATCAGCACTCTAAGTTAAAGCCAATCTTGGTAAGCTGAGACTTCCTCAACGCTGATTTCAAACGGCATCCCTTTCCCAAATGGGGGGTAGACGCGGATTTTAGCGTCACTGACAAATCTCTCCAGCCGATAGCTAATCTGTGTAATGTTACTAACTATATGCCAGTAAGTTACGATGTCGGGGCAGTCTATTACCAGCTTCAGAGTACTATTATCTGTCATGAGATACCACTGACAACTTGATAATAATGATTGCGTAATGCGATCGCAAGCCTCATAAAAGCATCTGCCCGTAGATCGTTCGAGTTGGAAACGCAGTATTTGATCAAGTTGCGTTGTTTCGGTTGGTGGCAAATCATCTGCAGGAAGGAAAGATTTATTCATACATAACTTCGTACTTCTTGGCTGTAACGCGTTAAACTCTCAAGGTTTTTCTCATGATTAAAAGACGAGGGTTTCAGCGCTAGCGTACCTAAGTTCAATTCATCCTGAAATCTTTTGATTTTGTCACGACAAGTTGCCACATCACCAATGATTGAGTTTTCAATCAAATAGTCTTCGTCAAAACAACTTTTATTGTTATTCAACGGTTTGATGTGTTGACTCATCGCCGTATTTTGCATTTTGCCAGCGTTCTCCTTCATTTTGACGCTAAATTTACGCACGAAAGGCATCGCCTCACGAACAGCCTCATCATATGTCTGAGCAACAAAGAAGAACCTTGCCAATAAATAGTTTTCCGAACCGCTAGAATTGATAGCGCGATATTTAGCAATGTTACTCTTAAGTTGATCCATCGAAAACGGTGGTCCCCCCATCAAGCCGAAGGAATGTTGGGCGCTAAACTCTATGGCACTGTTGTCGCTGCTTGCCACATACGCCGGAATCTGCTTTTGCAACACTTTTGGGTAAATTGTCAGGCGATCGCATTGGTAGTATTGCCCTTTAAACGTTACCTCTGTTTCATACAAAAGCTGATGGATGAACGCCATCCCCTCCAGCATCTTGGCACGGGATTCACTATCAGATAGAGCAAAGTGCTTCTTCTGTTCGGGAAATGGTCCACCTTTAGCAATCCCAAAAGCGAGTCGTCCATTACATAGGTTATCAAGTGTAGCAATGTCCTCCGCCACACGAATCGGATCGTGAAATGCTAGCAATACCGCTGCTGAACCCAGTCGGATAGTAGAGGTGACACCCGCTAGGTGTGCCATTAACACCAAAATTGACGGATTGATATAGAAATCACTGAAATGATGTTCTGTTACCCAGGCTTCCTCAAAGCCGAGACTTTCCGCGTGTTTGACCAAGGCAACTTGGTCTTCAATGGCACCGCGAGTAGAGGCATTATTATTTTCGTAATTGCAGAAAAGTCCGCTTTTCATAGTGAGAAAATGGAGAGGGGAAAATAGAAAACGGGATAATGGTTTATTGGGGCTTGAGGTAACAGGTGTTTTTCATTCTGCTCCTGCACCAAGCAACTTAAATAAGAGTGAGTACGCTTCACGCCACACCATAAATCAAGCTACCATTCAAAACAAGCAAAAAGCCTCCTAGAATAAAAGCTTTTCTCATCGCGAGTTTGGGAGCGTGAAGCGGTACTAAGTTGTTGTCACCCACTGCAAATCCAACCACAGACGCGGATCTCCATGCTTGATCTTCGATGATGGATCGCGTAGCAATCTTGTAGCATTCAGGAAAACCACCTGAACCAGACCCATATTGTCTGCAACTTCCCTGAGGACATCTTTCTGTACTTGCACATAGGGCATCTGTTCATCAGAGCAATAAATTCCTATATATTGCAAGCGTTTTGAAGGTCGTCCCCAATAGCAAGTAATGACTTTCACATAACAGTCGTCTAATAGTTCCCCTACTCTTGGGTAATAGTGATTGACGACCCTTATGAATTCTTTGACTAGGATTTCTTCACTAATCATTACAAAGCTTCTACTTTTGTAGGAATTATCACATTACTTAATATAACATAAAAAATGCGTACATTCATGACAATGCTATCTATTTTAATAATAAATCAATAAATAATATAACAATATAAAAAAATATTTATTGTATTAATAAAATACAATAAACAAAAAGTTATTTTTTCTTAAAATCAATTTATTATTTTATTTTAAAAAATATATTTTTTATTAACAAGTAATAAAATTCTGATGATTATTAATTCAAAAAATGCTCAAATCTTTAGAAACCGGGTTTCCATAAAAAACACGGCTTCTCCGATCTCACAACTCATTTAAGAGTGTGATATATTACTGATTAACGGGAATTGCGTTCGGCAACTAACACGGAAGCTACCATATCAGGGAATTCTTTGAGATCACTATATCCCTCAGATCCATTAATAGGAGATAAAAATGTATAGTTGGGATCGCATTCTCCATTATCATAGACTTGAATAAACCATTTATCGGGATATCCTTCAACAGCTAGTTCTACTGTATACCAACTATTATTAACATTGCGAGAGTCAACAACAACAAACCACTCTCTATCATCTTCCGAAATGTTCCACTCTGCCATCAAAAACTCTAAGGCTATTTGTCCTGCATCGCTTGGAGTTAATAGCATTTTTACTCCTTAATCGGAACTTCTGGATACAAGCCTAGTTGCTTAGACAACTCGCGGGCAACATGGATTAAAAACTTCGCTCCATCATTATTGCCTTCATGTGCGAATCCAGTTGCAACTTGTAGCATTGTTTGTACTAAGCCAGCATCTATCAAATCTGGTTGAGCCTCCAAAATTTCTGGTTCTGTACCGTTGGGACATCTAATGAGTTGCTCAATCAGATTAAAATACTGGTTTTCGCGCTTTTCAGTCATAATTTGTTTGTTGAGGTTTGAATGTAGAATTTAAGGAGAAGCACCTCTGGATAACTCTTTTTCTGTAAGTGTATTCAGCCGTCAAGAAAGGAGGTGTAAAGCAAATCACATAAACAAGACAACTTAAATATTACTGTTCAATACTATGGTGCCAAAGTCTTTCTAGCATTTCTACTTGTTTTTTTAGAACGGTAGCACGATAAACAAGATATTTGTCGTAACTAACAATGAATATTCCTATAAGAATTGGCAGTAATAATAAAAGTGATCGCAATCTCCTAAAGATTTTGTTGTATTTCAAAAAATTTAGAATTTTTTCAGCAGGATAAACCTTTTCTCTACTAATGTTATCTTCAGCTAACAGATCTGTCTGGTTGAAAGCAGAGGAATATTCGCCTGCACTACTCCGAGCAACTTCACAGGCTAAAGACTGTGTTTGTACTAACGACATATGTTGCTCCCAAACTATGCTAAATACAAATAGCCCTGGAGAAAGAACAGCTAGAGTCACTAAACAAACTGTGAGAAAATTTAAAAGTTTCAACTTCATATTGGTTCTCTCTCCCTTACTAAGCTGTCTGCACTTGGTAAGAAAGTATATGAATGCAGTTTGTGCAAGCTTTCTGTAACAATACTCAAGAGTTCGGCTGTAGGGTTCTCTTGGGTAGAATCAAGTTAGAACTAACTTACTTAAACCTTACTTGCAGTTAAGCTAATGTGCAAATAGGATTGTAGATTTTCAAGTACCGACGTATTGTTGGAGAAGATTCTGTAGACACAAGAGTTGTGCTAGTGGGAGTATCTTCACTGACAAGCGCACATCTTTGAAGATCAAAAGCCGCAACTTCTCTTTGTAGGAAAGGAAACTTTTATTTGAGAACATACTAGGAAAACCCGTCAATCCCTGCCCAGTCTCGCCCTCCGCTAAAAGAAGTAAATTCATTGTTTACCTGCTTCTTGAGGGTTAAGAAGTCCCCCCTCGTTCCTTGGCTTTCACCTAAGAATGTAGGGGGGTAGAGGGGAATCTCTGCGTAAATCCTATATGATTTATATCATCAGCATCAACACAGGACAGTTTATCTCACTCGGATCAAGATTATTTGGATTTATTAAGGTTGTACTCAACGGCTGGAGTTCCTATTTAATAAGTCTTCTAAAAATTTTTTGGAGTATAGGTGCTAGTATTTTCGGGATGGGGTACTGGCATTTACGTGGTGAGGTTCTGACATACATGTACTCAACATTAAATGAGTATAGCCTGGGGCAGATGACAGTTTTTTTGGTATTCTTCCTAAAGAAAAAACCTGTACTCAAGGATATCTTACACCCAACAAAGATTGCGGTTTTTTATTTAGATGCCGTTCGGCATTAAGTTAATAGAGCTATGCTCAATACAGTTCAGAGAACTGCTTCAGACTCAACGTGTAGAAGCTCTTCGCTTCCGTGGACTCAAAGCAGGTATCTTACTCCTGGTGGAACAGTCTCTGGTAATAGATTGCGGTAATGAAATATCCTGCCTGAATACTACGTACGCTCCGACGCAGCAGTAACCAGATCTGAATCCAGAGCTTATGAAACTTTGAATTTTCACAACTTTGTATTTCATTAAATTGAAAAGTTACGTAAAATATGCTAGAAACTCTTAAAAATAATGAAAAGCTACTAAGTATTAAGTTGATGTTATAATTAGGCAGAGGTCAGAAATCAATTGATAAATTCCGAAAATAAATGAAATCTATATATATAAGATCTTTATTTAGGTACTCACTTATTAAAGCTGAATTTAAAAAGGGAAATACCCAATAATAAAAGTAACCTTCACTGGAGATGATTAATGAAAATTGCTCGTGATGTAACAGAACTGATTGGACGGACTCCTCTAGTTCAACTCAACAAAATTCCCCAAGCTGAGGGATGTCTTGCGAGGATTGTAATGAAACTTGAGGGTATGAACCCAGCGGCTTCGGTGAAAGACCGTATTGCTGCTAGTATGGTGCAAGCAGCAGAGGCGGATGGTAAGATTAAGCCAGGAAAAAGCATTTTAGTCGAACCTACCTCTGGCAATACAGGTATTGGACTCGCGATGGTGGCGGCGGCTCTTGGCTATAAGTTGATTTTGACAATGCCCGAAACTATGAGCACTGAACGGCGTGCTATGCTCAAGGCTTACGGTGCTTCATTAGAATTGACACCAGGTGTTGAAGGAATGCGGGGAGCTATTCGCAAAGCTGAAGAAATTGTCGCCAAGACGGACAATGCTTATATGTTGCAACAATTCCGCAACCCAGCAAATCCAAAAGTTCACAGAGAAACCACTGCCGAAGAAATTTGGGAAGATACAGATGGGGAAGTGGATATCCTCATTGCAGGTGTAGGTACTGGTGGAACGATTACTGGAATTTCTGAAGTCATTAAAAAACGCAAGCCAAGTTTTCAGGCGATCGCAATTGAACCCAGTAACAGTCCCATCCTTTCCGGTGGTCAACCAGGACCTCACAGAATTCAAGGGATTGGTGCCGGATTTGTCCCAGAGATTCTCCGCACGGATTTCATTGATGAAGTGATCACCGTCAGCGATGAACAATCGATGGTATTCGGTCGGCGTTTGGCAAGGGAAGAAGGTCTATTATCCGGTATATCTTCTGGAGCCGCTTTGTATGCCGCTATACAGGTAGGCAAACGGCCGGAAAATGCAGGTCGTCTAATGGTGATCATTCAGCCTTCGTTTGGCGAACGTTACCTCAGCACTCCCATGTTCCAAGATTTGGTCATGGAAACGGCGGCGGCTCGTTAGAGGTGTAATTTTGTAGGATTGAGCCAACATCGGTGTTGGCCGGAAAGTTAAAGAATTATAGCGGTTCTTGTTTTAGTCACATCTCATACGCCTTCAAGAGCGCGAAGCTCGCCGGGCAGAAGATTCTGTCCGGCAGACTTCGTGCAAAGTCTTGGAGGCGGAAGCTTCCGCGAAACGAGCCTGTGAGAGTACTCTCACAGGCAGATTTCGCGTCCCCAGAGCTTCGCGCCCTGACGGGCACCCTTCTCCCAAGTTTAGGAGAGGGGCTTTCTCTTAAGGGCGAGAGTGTATGGGATTTGACTGAGAACGGCTATAGGTACGAAAAAAGATGATTATGCCCGTGTGGGTGTAGTCCCGCAACTGTCGTGCAGAGGCACAAAGAAGCAAACATATTACAGCAAGATTGTCTGCAAACCCGTGACTAATCTTTCTATCCCTTCTTTTGCGGTATCTTTTTGCAAAGCACCATAGGCGACACGCAGATAACATCCATTATCCATGCCAAAGGTTGTACCGGGAATGACTGCGACAAGATGTTCTTTAATTAATCTTTCAACTAATTTAAAGCTATCTATATTAGTATGAACTTTGAGGAAAAAGTAAAAAGCTCCATCAGCAGGGGTAATTGTACACAAACCTTGCAGGCGGGTGAGATAATCTAGTACACTATATCGGACAAGGGAAATCGCTTCAATATTCCTGTTTAAATACTCCTCTTTTGCTTGCAGCGCCCCTAAAGCTGCATATTGGGAAACCACGGGGGGACAAATCAAAATCGTATCCTGAATTTTTCTGACAGCAATCAGTAGGCGTTTGGGAATCACCATGTAGCCGATGCGCCAACTAGCAAAACCATAGGCTTTAGAAAGACTGTAAAGAGAAATGGTGCAGTCGCAACTTCCTGCAAATGCACCTGGAGAAACGTGCTTGACTCCGTTATAAGTAAAGTATTCGTAGGCTTCATCACTAATATGGTAGATACTGCGATCGCGACAGATTTGATTAACTTTCCGCAACGCCTCTTCTGAATACACGACTCCAGTCGGATTGTTTGGGGAAATTGTCACGACAGCCCGTGTTTTTGGGGTAATAGCAGCAGCGATCGCCTCTGGACGCAACTGGTAATTTTCATCCGTTCTTACCAATACTGCATGACAACCCGCGATTGCGATCGCCATTTCATGATTAAAATAGTAAGGTGTATTCAGAATCACTTCATCGCCAATCGAGGTAATAGCGAGAATCGCGTTCATAAACGCCATGTTACTACCTGCGGTAACGACGATGCAGTTTTCCTCGTTAATTTCGATCCCGTTGAAGACTTGCAGTTTTGCTGCCAGTGCGGTTAGTAATGGGGGAATTCCCTCTACGGCTTTGTATAAATTATTAGTTGAATCTGCTAGAAACTTGGGCAAAAACTCTATGGCTTCTGGTGGAGGATTGTAAGAAACCACACCTTGTCCTAGAGAAATAGTACCGGGACAGCTTCTAATCAATTCGCCTACGACAGGAATGATTGGCGACTGCACCGCCTGCATACGAGAGATAAGAGATTCCATGCGTTAGTCACACTCTTTGCGCTCATTCAATTGTGACTCAGAAAGTGAACACGGAAACCGGGTTTCTAAAGGCAAACCGGGTTTGTGATAGCTGGAAAGAATAGTTAAAATACAATATATAATCTATTTTACTTTAAACTTCCTATGAACGCATTTACTATAGATCTCTCATCTGTAATTAAACTAACAGATAACCAATTCTACGAACTTTGTCAGAAAAACTCTGATATCAAATTTGAACGCAATGCTAAGGGAGAACTCATTATAATGCCGCCAACAGGAGGAGAAACCGGAAACTGTAATGCTGAAATTACAACGGATTTTGCCATTTGGAATCGACAAACTCAGTTAGGTAAAGTCTTTGATTCCTCCACTGGCTTTAAACTCCCTAATGGCGCAGATCGTTCACCAGATGTAGCTTGGATAAAACAAGAAAGATGGGATGCTCTTACCCCCACACAAAAGCAGAAGTTTCCCCCAATTGCTCCTGATTTTGTCTTAGAGTTAATGTCCCCGACTGATACTTTACAAAAGACACAAGAAAAAATGCAAGAATACATGGAGAATCAAGTAAAACTCGGTTGGTTAATTGATAGAAAAACACAGCGAGTAGAAATATACCGTCAAGGGAAAAAAGTAGAAGTTTTAGAATCGCCAACAGAATTATCAGGGGAAGATGTCTTACCAGGCTTCGTTCTTAAGATGCAGAGTGTTTTTTGGGGGTAAAATCAGATCTTGCACTAGAAATTCGGATGTCAATTTCTTGACTTAGTACCAAGTCTTTCAGTCGTTCAACATCTTGTCAAATCAGGTACAAGCACTGATTGTGGAAATATAGATAGCTTTGAATACAATTTCAGCCTTTTTAAGGGAGTCGCCGAAGGCGTTCCGGATCAAAGATTATAGCGGCATAAAGTCTTATCCGAACCGTATTGACTGCGATCTGGGGATTCATACGTCCCTCAACTTGTTTTACCCAATTAATTATAGTTGTCTGATAGCGTTAGCGAAGCGCGAGTCTTCTCACTCGGGGAGACGCAATCATGCGTAGCTTGCTTAGAGAGAAGGGGTACGAGCGGAGCGCGATCTTCGAGTCCGCGAGCGTCTGAACTCATGAAATGGCGCTCGATAGCTCCGAATCCCCCGCTATTAAAGACTGCTTAAAAACATGCAAGTATACAGATGATTAAATGTTTTTGGTAATGAGCTATAGACATCTATAAATTAACGACTATACATGGCACAAATGTGATTCTGTTTACTTCTCAGTCTCTCATTTTTACGAATCACCGTATATTTGCAGTATAGACAATGCACAGTGTAAAACCTCGATTCATCTTTATAGCAACGCCATTTTTTTTACAACTTAAATGTAACAAGTTAATGTAAGCTTGAATACAAAAAATTCTACCCTTCCTACCTTTCGTACTTTTGCTATTAACGGATTATTTATTACTCGTCGTCTGTAAGGTTAGTCAAATAAAGCTTTTAATTATACATTAAAATAAAAGAAACAGCAATTTCAGTAAATCGAAAAATTTTCCCAAGGTGGGTTTGTTCTGTTGGAAAAAATTTTTCGATCTAATGTTCTATATTGAACATAATGCTGTACTATGAACAAATAAGTTAGCAGTTGCGAGTAAATATACCAATGGTGTAATATGTCTCGCGAAAGACTACTGAATATATAACAATTTGACTAGCTACACCTATGTGTAGCTTAAATAGTCGGTTGTTTATACCGTTTCTATATCAAGATGCATATAAAGGACTTCACTGCCTACGATACTTCCTTTTAATTAAGGGAATGTTAGCAGGGGTAACAAGAATTTGCAGCTTCATAGAGAATTGGTATTAGGCATAAGTTAGGCTTCAAGGGAATATTTACTCTAAGGTTCTCCTCAGAGTGTACTGATATTATGAATCTGACTTGTTTGCATTAAGGTGTCATCTACAAATAACTTTAATAAGAAATTTGAAGTAGCATGTTGTAGCTGCTATAAGTTAGAAGTTGTTTCAACTTGCGATCTCAGATCCGTCAAAGTTACCTTTTTTGTTATGGGTGGTGTATTTATCAGTGAGGTTAAATTGCAGAGCTATGTGTGACCGAAATCGAAAACGCTTAAAACGACAGGATATCTATTGTCTGCTTGATGGATGCGCTCTCTCAGGATGGGTGGGTTTAGCAGCAAGGATTTCCTGTATGTAGCTTTAGAAATAGATGGGGAGTATTAAGATATGTATAGTTTGATTGCACCTCAGTCTACTACTTGCTGCCCCAACTCGATACATACAAGCAATCAAGCTAGCATTATCAACCAGCCAACCAGGTTTGCAGGGTGCTATCTATCAATTCTTCTACTTTTTGGAAGCTGGCATTCTTGCCCAACAAATTAAAATCCGGCAAATTGTCCATCTGCACAACCACATTGCAGAAGCGAGCGGTACAGTTGCCATGCTTGCCTCCCACATGGGAGGTTTTACTTATAGCTCCACTTTACACGGTCCGTACATTTTTTTCCGACCACATCAATGGCGACTTGACGAAAAAATTAAACGAGCGCTGTTTGTGTGTTGTATCACCCATTATGCTCGCTCTCAGGGAATGATATTTGCATCTGCCGACAAGTGGAAGATGATGCATATTATTCATTGCGGGATCGATCCAGCTTTATTCAATGTCGTTTATACACCATGAAGTTGCACTGTTGCATCAAATTATGACCAGTGCCTTACAAGGAAAAGTAGAACCCATTCGTTTCAATTACGAAAAAAAGTAAGTTTCTCTAATGAATCATGAATATTTCCAATCCAAAATTTAAAATATGACATCTTTGAAAAAGCTTGCCATCCGTGGAGCAATCTGGACGATTATCGGTTTCGGAGGTATTCAAATCCTACGGTTTGGCAATAATTTAGCTTTAACTCGCATGCTTAAGCCAGAGGATTTTGGTTTAATGGCTTTAGTCACTACCTTTAGAGTTGGTCTGGAACTATTTTCAGACGTTGGTATTGCTCAAAATATAGTCAACAGTAAACGCGGCGATGAACCTGCTTTCTTAAATACTGCTTGGACTATACAAATCATTCGTGGTATAGTAATTTGGCTTTCTTGCTTACTTATTAGCTTTCCTGCTGCAAAGTTCTACAATGACCAACGCTTGGTATGGCTAATTCCTATTGCTGTACTGTACTCACTTTTAGATGGATTTAGCTCTACTAGTCAACATACTCTTCATCGCCAGATGCAACTGCGTAGGCTTTGCATGTATGACCTAATCTTGCAGGCTTGTTTTTTTTCTACCTTAATTATTTTGGTTTGGTTCTATCCAAATATCTGGTCTTTAGCTATAGGAACGGTAATAGGAGGAGTATACAAATTAGTAAGCAGCTTTTGGTTAATACCAAAATATACTAATCGCTTCGCGTGGGAGCCAGAAGCTGTCCAAGAAATTTTGAACTTTGGTAAGTGGATGTTCATTGCATCAGCGCTGATGTTTGCTGCTGAACAAGCTGATCGCTTGGTTTTGGGTAAGATTCTGTCATTTAAATTGCTAGGTATTTATACAGTAGCATATACCCTGGCAAGCGTACCGAGAGAAGTGATTAAGCAACTAAGCTATAAAGTCATTTTTCCCGCTATTTCCCAGCAATCTGATTTACCCAGATCGAGCTTGCGAGTGAAAATTCTCCGTCAAAGGCGAATCATTTTAATTGGGAGTGCAGTTGTCTTAGCTGCTCTGATTACAATTGGTGATTTAGTTGTCGCCGTACTGTATGACAAAAGGTATACTGATGCCACTTGGATGATGCCAATATTATGCAGTGGTATCTGGTTTTCGATATTATTCTATACTATCAACCCTGCTCTATTAGCAATTAGGAAGCCTTTATACTCTGCTCAAAGTAATTTTGCTCGATTTGGAATAATTACTCTGGGTGTACCTCTGTTAAATTCCAGTTTCGGTGAGCTGGGAGCAATTATCGTCATTGCATTTAGCGATTTACCTTTGTACATAGTCAACCTTTACGGACTTTGGCGGGAAAAACTCACTTGTATAGTCCAAGATATTCAAGCTACTGTCTTTTTTATCGGAGTACTTGCTTTATTTCTAGTGATTCGGAATAATTTAGGGTTGGGGCTGCCAATTCAACAACTACTTAAGTAGTGCAATTATAGAAAAACAACACCTTACTTCCAACAGGAGTGTAAAATTACCTATCTTCTTTCTCTACATCCTTGGCTAAAGAGCGGTTTTTTAAACGGTATTTATAAGAGCGGTTCAAGAGTAATTGACACAGGAGAAGATCTCATGACATTAAATTCTTTGGTAAACTTTCAGACCGAGCATACCTGACAAGTAATCTCTGCCCATAGCATGAAACTACGGATTGAATGCTTACTTGAACTTAACATTACTTCTTTTTTCGTAGATAAGGGATTTTCCCCGAGTCTCACCAATGGTCAATCGTGAACCGACGCAAGTACAATCGCCACACTTCCGACTAAGGCGGCATTTCTTCTCCAACCCATGCTAACCACAAAGGTTTTAATACTCTCAAGTTGCCATCAAAATCGAGACGTTCAACTCTGACTTTTTGTGAAAATTTTCCAATCCTTGAGTGATAACTGAAACACTTACTAGATAAAGAATCCAGAGTTTTTCATTCTACTTAGCGTACTAATTTCCCGTTTAGGCACAGTCCTGCCAAGTGCATAAGTTGATTTTGTTTTCACCTAAATAAAAGAAGGAAAGCAATAAGTCCCAAATAATCAAATTTTTGTCAATGCACAAGTCCTAATTTTTATGAAAAGCATGACAAGCTTTTGGTTACTCCTTTTTATCATGTCTCAATTTCTAAATGTTGCTTTTCAGCCTTATGTTGGTCGCTCTCCTGGAACTCATAGAGCTTGCATCAAGGTTTACAACCTGTATACAAAATTTAGGATATTTACAAAATGGTAAATCAACTTGATCGGGGTATAAATGTTAACCATATGTCTAGAGGCATAGACGTTTACTCTGGTGATGGGCACGTAGATTTTCAGCAAGTCAAACAGTCTGGACACGATTTTGTTTACTTAAAAGCCACTGAAGGTTTTACTATTAACGATTCTGCGTTTGACTCTCATTGGTTCAACTCCAAAAAAGTTGGTTTGATCCGTGGTGCTTATCATTTTCTTCACACAGGCACGTCCGCTCCGATTCTTCAAGCTCAGAAGTTTTACTCCTATGTGTCAAAGTTGGAGCCTGGTGATTTGCCACCTACCTGTGACATAGAGCTGAAAGATGGGCGTGATAGCAAGATGGTTTTAGATAGCTGTGTAGCTTGGTTAAAGACTGTAGAAAATTTGATTTTCAACCAAACCGGTAAACGCATAAAACCCATCATTTACACATACCCAGATTTTTGGATTAATCAATTAGGAGATCCTACGTCTCACGGTGGCGTGTCATTTGGTGACTACCCTCTTTGGATAGCTCATTACAAAACTGCGGAGCCGAAGATACCAAAAGCCTGGAAGCAGTGCTTGATTCACCAGTTTGAAGGTGACGTGGCAGTATCAGGTGTTGAAAAACAAGCTGATCTTAATCGTTTCGTCGGTTTAAGCCTTGGTGATAATGGAGGTATCGTTCTTGATATTCAAAAAAAACTAGCCGATCTCGGTTACTCTAGCAGTGACGCTAACAGCGTATTTGGCCCTGCTACAGAAGCGAACATAAAAGCATTTCAGTCTAAAAATAACTTAGCTGTAGATGGTATTGTTGGTCTATTTACTTACACGAAATTAATTTGGAGTTGAAACAAAAAAAGCGAACTATTAGTGGTCTATGGCATTAGTTTTGAGGGGCTTTACCAAGAAAGGCAGCTATCTCGAGGGCAGAGGGCAGAAGGAAATTCTGCTTTCTAGCTTGAAAGTAGGGAAAGGGGAACAAGGAATAGAAGAAATTATACTTTCATCCTTGGCAATGAAATTTTTTTCATTGGAACTGCCCTCTGCCTTTCTTCAAAGATGTCAAATCCAATCCGTAGTTTTAAGCAAATTTGACCAGCCCTCCCTTGCAAGGCAGCTATGAGTCACGGCTTGATTGCAGAAATGTAAAGTAATATTTTCTACACATTTGAATTCTGTTTTCTGTCAAAGCTGCCACAAACCCGGTACTCACCGCCTTTCAAGGGTAGGTATTTTGTATTTGGTCATTTTTTGACGATTTCAGCATCGGCTTAAATCCTGAAATCACCAACTTACGTTAAACACTTGATAATTTTCTCAACTATTTTCGACATTCTGAAAAACCTACCCTTGAAAGCTGGGGAAGAGGGCATGATTGTATGAGATACAACTGAGAAATGCTAACTCTTTTTTGCAGATAGATTATCTCGAAGAAACCCGCTCTTAGAGTTGTAACAATTCCCGCAACCTCTCCTCTTGACGTACGCGTTCCCCTGTCATCACCATCTTGACTCCTTTAGCAGGTGCAAGGGTGACACCACGACGACGAGGTTTTTCTGGTTGATGATCGAAGAGCGCAAGTTGATAGCGTGAGAGGATAGTTGCTATGACTAACTTCATTTCCAACTGAGCTAAAGCATCACCAACACAGCGACGATCACCACCACCAAAGGGCATAAATTCGTAGGGAGAAAATTGGCGTTCAAGAAAACGTTCCGGTTTAAACTGCTTAGGCTGTGGATATAAATCCTCACGATGATGCAGCAGATAAATGCAGCCCACGACTGGTGTACCAGGCTCTAACTGATGCCCCAAAAGTTCAACTCTTTCTTGCGCTACTCTGGCAAATGTCAACATGGCTACAGGATATATCCGCAAAGTTTCATTACAGACAGCCGTTAGATATGGCAATCGGGCAACAGTCATAGGATTGGGAGAATCTCCAAGGGAATCCAATTCTTGAAGCAGTTTTTCCCGAACTTGAGGCACATAGTGAATCCAATACAATCCCCAAGCCATTGCTGATGCTGTGGTTTCATGCCCAGCTATTAGCATTGTCATTAACTCATCGCGCAATTCGCGATCGCTCATTGGTTCACCCTGTTCGTCTTTTGCTGCCATTAGAAGTGACAAGATATCGATCCGCTCTGGATCTGGTTGCTGACGACGTTCGGCAATTTCCGCATACAGCAATTCATCAATTTGCTGTCTTTGGCGCAAAAACTTTCCCCACGGACTCCAAGAGCCTAAATCTTGTTGTAGAAAAGGGACAAAAAGTATGCTTGATGAGAGGGGAGATTTGAATAGTTCTGTAATTAAAGTTAGTAGGCGCTTAAGTTTTTTGTATCTTTCTCCCTCACATAAACCAAAGACAACCTCCAAGATGACTTGTAGAGAGATTTCCTGTAATACGTTACGTGCTTGGAAGGGTTGATTTTGCGGTAATTGACTAAAAACTTTCTCCGTTAAATTACAGATGAGTTGACTATAGGCTGGCATCCGTTCTTTATGAAACGGAGGCATTAAGAGTTGTCGCTGCTGTTTGTGGCGATCGCCCTCCACCATAATCACAGAATAATCCCCAATCAAAGGTTGCAAAATTGTACTTGTTTTACTAGAAGCGACAAACATCTTGCGATCATTGGTTAAAATCTTCTGAATTGCCTGAGGGTGATTTACACTTACCAGAGTGCTAGTACTGAATATGTCAGGATACTCAAGGACAGCTTTTTCCATGAATCCTGTAGGGTTAATTATCCACTCTACCCTTTGCTGTAAAGTAT
>JAQYWP010000674.1 GCA_029379285.1 Rhizonema sp. PD38 | reverse complement strand
TTTCAAGAAAAAATTTCCCAAAAATTTGTAAAAGTATGCAATTTTTTTAGATTCTTTAATGAGTACATTTACGCATACGCCGCAAAGTTGTAGAAACCACATGCGAATATAGCTATTGCTACAAGAGCGTTAGCCCAGGTTCAAAGCAACAAGCTTTGTGACTCGTGAAATTTTTTCTGAGTCAATGAAAACTTGATTTAACTTAACCGAAACATAAGAGAGCTTATTTCGGTTACCCAGGATAATAGCACGAACAATAAAAAAGGAATCAAAATTCACGCATCGGCATGTAATCTAGTAACATTCTACACTATCCCTGAAAAAGCCGACAACCAAATCCCTTGATAGCTAAACTTAAAACTAAAGACTCAAAACTAAAAACTGATGAAAGTGGTATTCTTTGGCACTCCCCAGTTTGCTGTGCCGACTCTAGAAAAATTACTGGACGACAAAGAATTTGAAGTATTGGCAGTTGTCAGCCAACCAGATAAACGCCGAGGACGTGGAAATCAACTTACACCAACACCCGTAAAAACTGTTGCCATTTCTCACAACATACCTGTATGGCAACCCCAAAGGGTAAAAAAAGACACTGAAACTTTAACTCAGCTTAAAGAAATAGGCGCTGATGTGTTTGTTGTTGTTGCTTACGGGCAAATTCTCTCTCTAGAAATATTGGATATACCTAAGTTAGGTTGCGTTAATGTGCATGGCTCGATTTTACCTAAGTATCGGGGTGCTGCTCCCATCCAATGGTGTTTGTATAACGGGGAAAACCAAACTGGCATTACAACAATGTTAATGGATGCAGGGATGGACACTGGTGCAATGCTTCTCTTGGCAAAGACACCTGTAAGTATAGTGGATAATGCTCAAGATTTAGCAGATAGACTGGCAGTCATTGGTGCCGATTTATTAGTGGAAACTTTATTAAAGTTGCAACGTCAGGAAATTGAGCCAATTCCTCAGGATAATTCTGAAGCAACTTATGCGCCTTTGATTAAAAAAGAGAATTATGAGTTGGATTGGTCAAAGAGTGCTTGGCAATTACACAATCAAATTAGAGGATTTTATCCCAATTGTAGTGCCACCTTCCGTAATCAACCGCTGAAAATCACTGCGACTGTTCCCCTCGGTTCTGCTTACATTCATGAACTACCACCGGAATTAAAAGAAGTAGTTCATACACTGCCCGATTTGTCAACTAAATCGAGTCACCCAGGAGAGGTGGTAAGCATTGCCAAGGGAAAAGGAGCGATCGTGCAAACTGGGGAGGGCTTCTTGCTATTGCAAGAAGTTCAGCTAGCTGGCAAACGTCCTCAGTCAGGATGGGATTTTGTTAATGGTACACGATTAACTGTCGCAGAGATGTTACTTAGTCCCTCATAAGTGCTGAGTGCTGAGTCCTGAGTATAGTTTTGAGTTCTAAGCAAGGAGACAGGGGCAATTCTTGTAGTTGTTTCCTAAATTTGACTCAGCACTTCAAGACTCAGCACTCTTATAGAAGCGGCACGTCTTGCAAGGTCCATCTGGGTTCACTGCACAACGAATCATTTCTGAATGAGCATTGTAGCGACAACTTGCATCTCCGATAATCCAACGCCCTTCTACAAAACTTTTTTCGCTTGGTGGTATAGCAGACTGCACATACAAAGCAATTTTATACAAGCGGTAGCGCCCTGCCTTTAACTGATAGCGGTGGCGGCGTTCCAATACCGCGTAAGTTTTGCCTTCCAAGTCGAGATAGTTTCCAGGTTGTGGTGTCCAATCAAGTTGCACGCTTCCAAGGGTTTGACGCGGGTGCGTCAGAATCACCTCAGTTGGAAGAAAATTTGGTTCCATAGGCTTTTGTCATGTGGTTTATATTACTAGCTTAGTTTGACTAAAGTTGAGGTGTGAAGTAATGGGCATTTTTTCGCGAGCCTACCTTGACTCGACAAATCTCAGTTTTTATTGCAGATTAGCCAGACACACTGCGGCGGCTGGTCCTTGTTGGAAGTTTGTGAACAACATACGTTGATATCTTAGACGCTCAAGCAAAAAATGGCGCTGCAAGTAATCGCATCACTACTAAATTTCGGCAGAATTTGCCGAAAGTGACTTATCCTTAGCCAAGTTATGAGCAGAACCCTCAAGATCACTGATGCTGAACAATAGCGAGCGCTAAACTGGCAGAAGGAATGTATAAGATTTCTGGTTCATCCTCCAAGTTTTGACTATTCCAAATCTTGACTCCCTGATAACCACCAATGGCAAGGTGCTGCCCATCGCCACGCCAATCAATGCCAAATACCGAAGAAGTCTCGAAATTAAGCTTGACGACAATTTTACTCCGAACAGCATTCCACACTCGGACATAACGCCCCAAGCTGAAAGCAAGCTGATTATTTTTTGGACTCCAGGCAAGCTGATCAACCCAAGCCGCAGCATTTTCTAAAGTGGCGATTAATTCCCCTGCTCGCCTACAGTAGTTCGCGCATCAGTTGTTAATTTCTCTCTCTTTCTTTACAGGAGCGTTCTTGGTTTCACTTACACCTCTGAAAAAACTAATTTGGTATTGATATATCATGAATGCATGAGTCCGAACTTTTCTTGAAGAATACAAGCACTCAGGACTTTCATCAAAAAGACATCGATAGAAATACGTTGACTTTCAGTCATTGTGGGTAATTGGTCAAGCAAATGAATTACTGCTGCATGGTTATAAAAAGGTACACAAGACATAATAGAACTCCGTAAGGTATCTTGGACAAGTTGCTGTAGTGCTTCATTTGGCTTGAAAGTTGAAGGCGGAGCTAGAAATGGATGCTTTTGGCGTTTATACATCGTATCAGTTATAAATGGCTTTGCTGCTTCCCTAAGTACATATTTTTCTGTGAGACCATGAATCTTAAGTGTCATCGGCATATTGCGAACTAATTCCACAACTTTATGGTCTAAAAAGGGTAGCCGTCCTTCAATTGAGTGTGCCATCTCAACACCATCGCCTAACATCCGTAAAAGGTAATTAGGTAAAATAGTTTTAGACCATAAATAAAAAGATTGGTGAACAGGCTCTCTGCTAGCAAGTTGTCCTTGTACATCTATCTGATTAAAAAAGATCCGATATACATCCTTTTGGTCAAAATTAGCAATAAATTCTGGTGAATAGAGATTTATAGACCTAAGATATCCCTCGGCAGAAGCTTGCATCCAAGATGGAACAAAGCCTAACAAACGTTGAACACTATTCAAAGCTTCACTTAAGCGATATTCAGCCAAAAAAAGTCCCATGGAAACTTTATTCTTTAACTTCAGTTCTTCTAACAGAAGTTTTACTGTCTGCTCATCTTGCCCTTGTTGGTTATAGAGTAACAAATCTTGCCGGAAATGAACATACCCCCCGAAGATTTCATCCGAACCTTCGCCTGTCAGTACCACTTTATAGCCAGCATCCCGTGTAGCTCGACTTAACAGATATTTGGCAGTTGTGCTGGCATTAACACATAGCATTTCACAATGCCAAATGGAATCTGCAAAGTGTTCAGCTAAGTCAGATTGACGAATAGGAATAGTCTGTAAATTAGCACCAGTATGTATTGCCATTTCACGAGCAAGTGGTTCTTCGTTATAAGCTTCATGGTCAAAAGCGAGAGTAAATGCCTGAATGGGAGAAGAGCTATGCTTTGCTGCCATCGCTAAAACCGTAGATGAATCAAGACCACCACTAAGATAACAGCCAACTGGCACATCAGCTCTCAAACGCAGTTTAATAGCTTCATCTAATGTATGACGGAGCTGTTCAACGTAATCCTGTTCTGTGTATTGGGGTAAGGAATCATTAATCAGTGGATAATCAAAATCCCAATAACGATGCAGTTGCATTCCAGAGCAAGATGCTAACATGAAATAACCTGGTGGCACTTGGTAAACATTGGCAAACATAGTGCAGTGTGGAGCTAAGATACCGCACTCAGCTTGCCAAAAAGAGTCATGATCCCAAGAAGCTGGGACACCCGCAGCAAATAAAGCTTTGACTTCAGAGGCCAGATAAAGAGTATTTCCATAAGTACTATAATAGAGAGGCTTGATGCCAAAACGATCTCGAGCTGCGAAAAACAAATCATTGCGTTGATCCCAAATGACAAAAGCAAACTCACCTCTGAGATGATGCAGACATTCTGTCCCAAACTCGCTGTATAGCTGGAGGGCTATCTCAGTATCAGAGTTGGTTCTTAGCTGATATCCCCATCGTTTCAAATCACGTTGTATACGCTCGAAGTCATAGAACTCTCCATTGGCAATGATATGTAGAGTTTCATCAAGGTTGGTAATCGGCTGGTCACCGTTTTTAATGTCGATAATACTAAGTCGTGTATGTCCTAATGCAACTCGACGGTCAGGAGAAATCCAAAATTTCTGTCCATCTGGTCCTCGATGCTTCAAGCAATCCATACCTAGTCTTAAGGATGATTCGGTAATGGGTTCATGGTTGGAAAATAAGGCTATTATGCCACACATAAAAGTACCGCCATTTTTTTAAGCTAAAACAACCATATTACTTAGTACAGTTATAGCGGTTATCAGTCTAGTTGAGTACAATATGAGAAAGCAATTCTACTGATAACTGGTCACGATGAAAGCCTATTCTCTCGACTTGCGCCAGAAAATTGTTGATGCTTATGCCTGCGATGATATTTCCCAACGAAAACTGGCGAAAAACTTTGGCATCACCTTAAGTTTTGTGCAAAAATTACTCAAACGCCATCGTGAATTCGGTACAATCAGCCCTAAGGTACGGACTGAGCAGACGCCAACAAAATTGAATGCCGAACAGCTCGAAAGGAAAGAGCCAACTCGTCGCAGCACAGCCCGATGCGACATTAAGCGAATTGCGGGAACGACTTTACGAGAAAACAGAGGTGTTAATTGGGGTGGCCACGGTGAATCGGATGGTTCGTCAGAAACTTCACCTCAACCTCAAAAAAAAGTCTCCACCCCACGAAAAAAGGCACTGATGAAGTCCAACTAGCCCGATTTGAGTACTGGAAACTCTTGAGCGGGATACCCGTGGAAGATTTGATTTTCGTAAGATGAATCGGGGGTGAATCTCTCCTTCATCCGCAAATTTGCCCGCGCCTTACCAGGCGCACGGGCTTATGCTCAAAAGCCCAACCGCAAAGGGAGAAATGTTTCGGTGATTGGTGCCATTACTGGAGTTTAGACTAAAAACGATATGAGAGAACGCGAACCAAATGGAAT
>JAQYWP010000673.1 GCA_029379285.1 Rhizonema sp. PD38 | reverse complement strand
GTCCAACGGAAAAGGATTTGAGATTTGGGATTGTCAGTTCTATAGGTACACTTTCTGATTTAGCTTCTTCGCTGACTATAACGGGCATGCTGATTCTCGGTCAAGAACTAATAACCATTGTATCATTGTGTTCGACGTACTCCAAAGGTGCGCAAACAGTGCCCGGAGCGTTGTCGGAGTAGATACGCAAAAGAGCATCTACAAATTTATTGTCATCACCCGGTACGTAAATGACTTCGAAATCAAAGTTGCTGAGCTTCGCCATCCAGCGCGACTGTCGGAGACTAAGTGTCGACTGTCGCAGAAGATAAATCAGCGGTTTATGGTTGGTATACCATTTAAAATGAACTCTGTGTAAGTATTGTTTATATTTCATCATAGTTTCCAGGCTAGCAAGCAACTCAATCTTGCCCGTTGAATAGTTCTGTTGGGCATTATTTAATTTGGCCGAAAAGAACGCGACGACAGGTGCCGTGCGCCAGTTGTTGCCCTGGCTTATTTTACCCGCAACACCGGTACAACACCCATCAGTGACAAGATTAATTTGAGGGGATTCTTGAGTGTAGTTCAAGGTTATTTGATTATGATTTCTGTGTTTTTCTATGAGGATTTTTATTTCATTAAAAGATTGTTGCTCCGTAATTCCCCATTGGAAAGGAACAGTATCTCCCGTTAACCGAGTCAATGCGGCCATCAGAATACAAACACCTTCAACATTGTCAGCAAGGTAACCAACTGCTCCCAAGAAACCACGCAGTAAGTCTTTATTAGTTGGCGTTTTCCATTTCGAGATAGAGTCTACTTTTACAGGATCCATCTTAATTCCGTCGTCGGTCACGACATGCCCAAGAATCTTTAGTTCTCTGGGTAGAATTTGAAGCTTATCCTTAGCGAGGTAAAACTTATTTTTCTTTAAAAGATCTAATATTGTTTTAAATGCTCGTTTGTGATCTTCCAAGGTGTCGGTATAAATGAAGATATCGTCAAGATATACTGACATGAACTTTCCCAAGTGTTCCGAGAAGATATCTTGCATCACGGCCATAAAGGTAGATATTGCGTTACAATCACCTTGCTGCATAACATTACTAATCATGGTTCCATCTGGCGTTGCCATTAGTGTTTTTGAAACATCTCTAGGTTCTATCCGAATCTGCTCGTAGGCATCTTTCCCATCAATTACTGAGCGATACCTCTTAGCGGCAACACAACTTATAAGTGAGTCCATACTCGGGAGTGGCGATGCGCGTTTAATTGTGTTTTTATTTCGGTTTCGAAGATCGCAGACCGTGCGCATTCGCATCGCTGATCCTGGTGGTCCCGGTTTTTTAAGAAACAACATTGGGCTTGAGTTTACACCACGACTCACTTCCCAACGTTTTGAAGCTAAGTATTCTTGTTTCTTCTCGTTCCACTGTGGTCGAAAAGCCTCTGCTATACGCGAGGGTCGAAACGGGTAGGTTTCAGTTTCATCTTTTAATGGTATTTTGTGATTGATACGTCGCAAGGGTGGCAGCGCCGTCTCCGATGCCTTTTGACACAGTGGTTCTGCCAGTTGCAAAAGTTCTTTTCGTACGTCATTAACTCGGTCTTCTAGTAACGACATGGAATATGACGACAGCATTGAAATATCCCCATCTTGGAGTGGTTTAGGATCTGAGCTACCGATGACTACCCTTGTTGGATTTAGACCCAAGGTGACCTGGTGTTGGAATATAAATGGTGTACCAAGGATGAGGTTGTATCCTTGTATGTTCATTATATTGAAAAATTGTTCACAGCTTATTTTTTGATATTGTATTCAAACTTTTGTACCAGAGTTTTTTTTGGTACGGGATCCTTGTACTGCCATGTTTACTGGCAGCGGTTTAGCCAGTTTAATATGAGGTACGTTCAGTTGGTCAGCTAGGGTACTCGACATAAAGTCAGATAACAACCCGCTATCCAGAAGTGCTTGAACAGGATGACCGTTGACGCTAACCATGATCACTGGTGGATTGGGAATTGGTTGACTTATGTCTTTTGTCACTGCAGCATGTCGTTCTACTGCTTTGTATTGTTGCAGAATTTGTTTTGGGTACGCATTTTTGGAAATTTGGGTACTCTTAGAAGGCACACTCATCATATAAATCTCAATTTCATCAACACGCTCAGTCGATTGAGCTAAGGCTTCAATTTGTTCAGTATCCACCAACAATGCGTGACTCTTTACACCGGGTGGTCCAGAACTAGAACCCAAAATCTTGTTATTGCTTTCAGGGCATTCTTTAGCAATATGGCCAGTTTCTCGACATCGGAAACATCGTCCTTCAGTCTGAAACTTTTTTCGTTGTTCATCGGTCAGTGGAGCCCGTTTTAGATTATTGTACTGTTTCTTTCCTTCTGGTTTTTTAATTTCAGTTTGTCTGGAAGGTTTTGAGTTACTTCCTGTCGTCAATGAGACGTTCGTGCTTGCAGATGTTTTCTCAGTCTTTTTTTCAGGTGTGTTTTGATGTTTTCGTTTAGGTTTATGTTCCGTTTGATCAGTATTTCTTTTATTAGCAACACGCATAGCCATGTCAATGGCTTGTGCCGCATTGGATACTTCTGAAAAAGATGAGCTTTCGGGATTCAGTTGCATTTTCCACATTTCGTACTGAATTGTTTTGTCAGCGCCCCACCATAAACAAAGGGTTTGATCGCGGTCATCAAGATCACCAACCATTAAACTGAGTTCATTTATTTTGGCAATAAACTCTCTCGTGGTACGGTCTCCTTGTTTACATTTAGAGAATTTATGACGCTGTTTACCAAGAAAATCAATTGGGAAACAGTAATCAAATAGACCTTTGAAGAATCTCTCCAATGTCCAGTTTTCGGGGTCATATGCTACTTCACGAATAAAAAACTCGTGAGCTTTATCTTCCAGGAAGTGCATTAAAGCTGATACTTGTCTTTTGCGAGGTACACGACCATCAATTATATATGCATTACATTCCATGATGAACTTATGGAACACATGGGTGCCCGCTTGCCCATTATACTTTCCTGGTTGAACAGGTTTCAACCGAGAATAAAGCTTTGATTTTTTAGTTGAGTTCTTGTTCTTTTTACGACGTAAGTTGTTGTTAGCCTTATCTGATTCCGAGTAATCTGATTCATCAGACGACGGTGGTGAAGGCGGACCTTCAGGATCACCATACGGATCTTGAGCTTGATGGGATGGGTTTAGTTCGCGACCCAAGTAGCTAGTCACACCAACTTGGTCTATTGCAGTAGACATTCCCAACAGCCTATTTGGGGTGTATCTAACCAAGTCTACAGTTCCAGCATGTGGCATTCAAACACCACCATGACCAGTGATTGGTAAGTTCAAATCAGCTCTTGGTTGCATAGCTGATTGACCAACGGCAGCAATAGTGGGTTCTCGTGCTTCCTGGGTCCTCATATGCGACGTTGGGGTTTTGACTGGTACTGGTGTTCCACTTAGTCCTCGAGACTGTACGATCTCCGACAGGCTGGAAACTTTTGAGTTAAGTGCCGTAATTTCACCAATAAGTCCGTGTATCAAGAGTTGAGTTTCGCTCTCATTGTTATCCATCTCCAAATGAAGGTTTGAACTCTGAGGATTTGCAGTTTTTGAAAAATTCTCCAGTGCCTCGCGCTGACCTTCAATATTCAGGTCGTCTGCTATGTCTGCATCATTTATAGAGGCACGACGTTTGCCCTTCAGTATACGTTTGGTTTCTACGTCTGTATCACTGGAGGAGGAATTTTCATTTACAGTAGCACTACGTCGGCGAGAGATTCTAGTTCTTTGTTCGTTGGTAAGTTTGTTCTTTGCTTGTTCGAGAACAGGATCTAGCTCAATGTGAGAGTTAGATTCATTATTTAATTCTACAGTGTGTTCAGTAGTTTGCGATGACGCTCGATTGTATCTAACGTGCTGTTCCACAGGTATAGGTACCGGTGGCATCGATGAGGGAGGTACTAAAGCTTCTCCTGCTGGCCCGGAATCAGGCCAGCTCCCAACGACAGTGGGACTCCGGGGATTTAATCCTCCTGGAGGTGTTCGCAGATCGCTGCTAGAATGTCGACGCTTTCTAGCACGAGGAGTTCCTTCGGGAACTTCTCCTTCAGTGGGTTTGGAGGCCGAGCGCTGGGGCGCTTCGGACTCACTGCTAATTTCGGAGGGTGGATCTCCGTTATTTTTAGCGGGTTTTTTCACTTTGCTTCGAGTAACGGTTACCATTCTGTAATTATATTAGTTATCTTCGGTGGATTAAGTACTTAGCTGGAATATTTTATGGTTTTTCTTTTGTTTTTTGTTTGGTGCCAATAACGGAAGGTCGGGTGATCAGCCCAACGTCGTCTAGCGAGTTTTAAGGAGAGAGATAGAGTAGAAAGAGAGAGAGAGAGTATCCGAGACTAGGAGTTAAAAATATGTAACGAAAGCGGCACTTGTAGTGACGGTTTCGTAACACGAAGGCAGGGGTCGAGGTCAGAGACTTAGTTGTTTTCGCACAGAGAGGTAACTGGTATAAGTCTCGGGGGGATGGAATTCTTCTGTCTCGTACAACTAGAACAGGCTGTACTTATACAAGAATATATGAGACATAATCACAAGGACACGAAACGACAGTGTGAGTGTAGACTGGGTAACGGACAGGAAAACGAGGGGATAGACAAGTCCTGTATGTCATGTAACTTGAGCACAAGGAAAAGCGTCTAGGAAACCAAAAACCAGTTCAGGTCGTCACAACCCTCCACATCGCAGCAACATTGTTGCTCCATCAGTTTTTTGCATTATCACTATATAATATACTCTCTTTACGTGCTAGGCCAAAGTAGTCAAGACCCAGCAAAGACATGCCTAGCTATGCTAGCAACAAAGACCACAGCTGCGACAAGTGCAACCATAGTGGTCCCTCAGTGCTAGGGCCTAGCACAGTCCCACCCGGGTCTAACCCAGGTGAAAACCCGGGGATTTTTTGGGGAAAAGCCCAAACCTACATCCATACCGTACATCCAGGCTGCGTCCCGCGGATAACCCGCAAATCTGTGCGGGTGCACTGCGGGTTACCGCAGGTGGTGACTGTATATTCTCACTAAAAGACATTACTTTACTATTCAGTATTAGTATTGGAAGCAACGTCAACTAGAAGATTGCTTTTTTCTTCTTTCTCTCCCTCTTTTTGCTCATAAATTTGTTCAGAATTTCATTTGTAGGTGTTTTGGAAATACCGGTGTATCTTGCCAAGAACTGAGGGCAA
>JAQYWP010000672.1 GCA_029379285.1 Rhizonema sp. PD38 | reverse complement strand
ATTAGGGGCTGGAAGGTTCCGACGATCCACCTTACCATTGGGGGTAAGGGGCAAAGAGTCGAGAATCATAAAGACTGCTGGCACCATGTAGTCGGGCAGCTTTTCTTCAAGGGAGCGTTTTAAGGTAATGGCGTTCGCTTCCGACTTTTGACTAAGGACAATATAAGCGACAAGGCGCTTATCACCCCTGATATCTTCACGGGCGATGACCACAGCCTGACGTACATCCGGCTGTTGACTCAAAAGCGCCTCAATTTCTCCCAGTTCAATACGGAAGCCGCGAATCTTCACCTGATTATCGACTCGACCGAGAAACTCAATGTTACCGTCTGGTAAATAACGGGCTAAGTCACCTGTTTTATATAATTTTGAATTGCCAAAGGGATTGGGAATAAATTTTTCCTTAGTTAAATCTGGGCGATTTAGGTAGCCTCGTGCCAAGCCGTCACCGCCAATATATATTTCACCAAGAGTACCGACTGAGACTGGTTGAAGTTTGGAATTCAGTATATATATTTGTGTATTAGAGATTGGGCGACCAATCGGCAAATTTGTTGCCCCTTCTGCAACCTCCTCCACCAAGTACCAGCAAGAGAATGTTGTACTCTCAGTCGGTCCATAAGCATTTATTAATCGCTGTGGCGGTCCATTCCTGAAAACCGTTTTGACTGACTCGGGATCTAAAGCGTCGCCGCCAATTAGCAAATCTCGCAGGTCTTTAAATGCCTGAGGAACAACGCCCGCTAACTGATTAAATAAGGCTGGCGTTAAGAATAATACACTGATTTTTTGTTCGCGGATGCACGCTGCAAAATTCTGGGGCGAAAGCACAACATTCTGAGGAATTATTACCAGCTTAGCACCGTGTAGGAGAGAACCCCAGATCTCGAAAGTGGCTGCGTCAAAGGAAGCATTTGAGGCTTGGGCAATGCGTAGTTTACCGCCGCAGGCATCGCTCTTGTCTAACTGCACATAGTTAGTATTGCATACTAGCCGATTGACAGCCCGATGCAGTACAGCTACTCCCTTTGGTATTCCTGTAGAACCAGATGTATAGATGACATAAGCCAGGTTAAGAGCCGTCGCGTCGCTCGTAGGATTCTCTTGGCTTTGCTGATTGATTAATTCCCAGTCAGTATCCAGGCAAACAGTCTTCACCCCACTTTCAGTAAACTCTGCAACGAACTTTTGCTGAGTCAACAGCACCTGCACTTGTGAATCTGACAGCATGAACGATAAACGTTCTTGAGGATATGTTGGATCTAACGGCAGATAAGCCCCACCCGCCTTGAGAATTCCCAACATTCCTACTATCATTTCCAAGGATCGCTCAACACAAATTCCTACCAAAACTTCTGTCTCTACACCCAAAGATTGCAAATAATGTGCTACTTTGTTGGCTCGGTGGTTCAACTCTTGATATGTGAGTTTCTGTTTATTGAAGACGACAGCAATATTGTCTAGAGTTTTTTCCATTTGTGCTTCAAATAACTGATGTATACACAAATATCTGGGGTAATCTACCGTTGTATCATTCCATTCCACCAATATTTTATATTGCTCCTGCTCAGTTAAAGCATAAAAATCATCAATAGAATGAGTAGAGCCAACCACTATTTCTTGCATAAACTTAATTCAATGGACATCAATATTTCATCTTTGGGATAAAGCAGCAGACAGAATCATTTGAGATTTGATATTTGCAATTGTTCTTCGGGAGAAAGTTCGGACAAATTCACAATGGTGAAAGGCACTGTTTCTGGGAGTGTATCGTTAATCTGTTGCGGAGCAACGCTTTTTAGAACAAATCGCGATTCTCCTAAGGGGAGACGTGCAAAGCACGAACGCAAAGTATCGTGATGCGATAATAATTGTTGCACCGCTTGTTTTAATAACTCTGGTTTTGTCCCTGATGGAATTTCTAGCAAAGCTGACTGGTTAAAGTAATCAGCATCCGGAAAATTCTGCTCGAAAAACCAATGCTGGATGGGTGTTAGCGGTACTGAACCCGTAACTACCCCCTGGTTGGCTTTTATTTGATTGGTTGTGCCTACAACAGTGGCTAACTCGGCAATGGTTTGATGCTGAAATAGTTGTTTTGGAATTAGTTGTAACCCAGCTTGATTTGCTCTAGAAATCATCTGAATACTGATGATCGAATCGCCACCCAACTCAAAGAAATTGTTGTGAATGCTGATATTTGGTCGTCTTAATACTTCAGCCCAAATTGCGGCTAGCTTTTCTTCTGTGGGAGTCCGAGGAACAACAAACCCTACCTCGACATTTCTGTCAACAGTATCTGGGTTAGGCAAAGCACGATAGTCTACTTTACCATTAGGAGTCATCGCCAGCTGATCCAAGGGGATGAAGACAGAAGGAACCATGTAGGGAGGTAACTTCTGTTTGAGGAATTGGCGGATCTCGTCAATTTGTACTTGTCCTTGATTTCTCACCACATAAGCTACAAGACGCTTATTACCAGGATTCTCTTCATGAGCAATGACAACAGCTTGAGCAACCTGCGGATGTTGATTTAAAACTGTTTCAATTTCACCCAGTTCAATCCGAAAACCGCGAATCTTTACCTGAGAATCCATCCGCCCTAAATATTCCAGATTCCCATCAGGTCGATAACAGACTAAATCTCCCGTTTTGTATAATTTATTTCCTTGTGTCTTCTCAAACGGGTTAGGAATAAATTTTTGCAATGTCAATTCTGGACGGTTCAAGTATCCCTGCGCCACACCTGCACCGCCAATATGGAGTTCCCCTGGTACGCCGATGGGAACTGGTTGCAAGTATTGATCTAATACATATACCTGAACATTACTAATAGGTTTGCCAATGGGAACTTCCTGACGATTGACGGCGTTATCTGACAAATTAGATAAGGTTGCAACCACAGTGGTTTCAGTCGGGCCATAACTATTAACTAACTGCGGATAATTGCCCACCACTTGATGCCATATTGCCACTTTTTCTGGTAGCACTCGCTCTCCACCAAGAATTACCAGTCGTAATGATTCAGGTAATGATATATTCCCATTGGTTAACTCACTTACCAACAAATGCCAATACGCTGTTGGTAAATCCCATACTGTCAATCCCCATTGTTGAGAATATTGTATAAAGGTAGACATAGACTGCAATATTTTCTCAGTACGCAGCACAAGTGTCCCACCGCAACTTAAAGAAGGGTAGATCTCTTCGGCGGCGGCATCAAAACTAATTGAGGCAAATTGAAGAATTTGATCACTTGCTTTTATTTTATATTGCGCGATCGCTGCTTGCGTAAAATTAACCAAGGAGCGATGTTCAATTAGCACCCCTTTGGGCTTGCCTGTAGAACCTGATGTATAGATAACATACGCCAAGTTACTGGGTGCGACCTCATGGTCAGGATTTTCTCGACTCTGGCTAGCAATCAAATCTTTTTGAGTATCTAAACAAACCATTTGTAGAAGCTGTTCAGCTTTCATGGTTGCCCATTGCTGTATTGTCACCAAAATTGGTATTTGAGCATCGTTGATAATTTCAGTCAATCGTTCAGCTGGATACGCAGGATCTAACGGGACATAAGCACCTCCCGCTTTGAGAACTCCCAAAAGTCCTACTATCATCTCTAAGGAACGCTCAATGCAGATTCCGACTAATGTATCAGGTTTTACTCCCAAGTTTCTCAGGTAGTGAGCAAGTTGATTAGCTTGTGTATTTAATTCCTGATAGGTAAGTTTTTGGTTCTCAAATACCACTGCTATTGCATCGGGGGTCAAAACTCCCTGTTCTTCTACTAGCTGATGAATACATTTCCCTTCAGGATCTACTGTTTTCGTCTGGTTCCACTCAACCAATAATTGCTGCTGCTGTTCGGATGTTAGTAAGGGATACTGGGAAATGTGTTGATCAGGGTTAGCCACAATCCCTTCTAGCAATATTTGATACTGTGCCATCATCCGCTCAACGGTGGCAGCATCAAAGAGGTCGCTGTTATATTCCCACACAAGGGTTATACCATCTCTTTCGATTCCCTTGGCTTTGTCTTTGGAATTACGTCCTACTCGTTGTTCAAAACGCGGAATAACAACAATATCCAGATCAAATTTTGCTGATTGATTGTTGAGTGTTTCATGCTGTTTAATCGTCAACCCTAGTAAACGCAATTCAGGTAACAGCGCATCATGGAAGCTGAACATCACTTGAAATAGGGGATTGTAGCTGAGATTTCTCTCTGGTTTTAGAATCTCTACAACCTTATCAAAGGGTAAGTCTTCGTTAGCATAACCTTCTAAAGTTACTTGACGCACTTGAGCCAGAAGTTCTCGAAAAGTCGGATTACCAGAAACATTTGTGCGGAGAACGATGTTATTGACAATCATGCCAATTAACCCTTCTGTTTCCCGCCAACGTCGATTAGCAACTCCAGATCCTACACAAAGGTCTTCTTGTCCCGTGTAGCGGTAGAGCATGGTCACGAATACCGCAAACATACTCATAAACAACGTTACCCCTGCTTGACGACCCATATTTCTGAGGGCTTCACAGACGTCAAGAGGAAGTTCCATCCGCAGCATTCCACCTTGGTAAGTTTGCTCGACTGGTCGCGGGCGATTTAATGGTAATTCTAGTAAAGGAGGACTACCAGATAATTTTTGTTGCCAATAGTTTAGTTGCGCTTGTGCTTCCTCCGTTAACACCCACTGTCGCTGCCAATGAGCAAAGTCTGCAAACTGAAGCGATGGTTCAGCTAGGGGTGAGGGTTTCCCTTCATAAAAGGCTTGATATAGTGTTAATAATTCCCGTAAAAATAAATTGAATGACCAACCATCATGAACCATGTGATGTTCAACATGAACTAATACATGTTCCGAGTCACTTAATTTTAATAATGTCCAACGAATTAAGGGTAATTCACTAATATTAAATGGTTTTTGAACTGCGATGTCTGTTAATCTTTGGACTTCGCCTTCCTGTTCAGATTTGGGAACATTTTGCAGATTAATAACTACTAATTTTACAGGTTGATGAGGGTGAATAACTTGTACTAGCTTTCCTTCTACTGACGGAAATGTGGTGCGAAAAATCTCATGACGGCGTAAAATTTCGCTGAGACTTTGTTCAAGAATAGGTATATTCAAATCTCCCTGAAAGCGCAAACTCTCTTGAAATTGGTAAGCACTCATAGAGGGTGTTAATTGCTCAATGAAATATACCCGTTCTTGGGCAAAGGAAACAGGTAAGTAACCCTCTCTGGAAA
>JAQYWP010000671.1 GCA_029379285.1 Rhizonema sp. PD38 | reverse complement strand
ATCCTACTTAGTCATATCGAATATCTTAAATAAAAACATGCCAATATGGCAATTAAAATAAAATTTACAGGTTAAATTTTAATTGTTATCCTCTAACTATTCTAACTTTTAAATGCTCTCTAAAAACCAAGACTGCTAATAAGCTATCACGGCGCAATCGGCTTATGAATACAAGATTAATTCGTTAATTTCCAAATAAGTATAATAATTTTTTTCTGGCTACAAAAAAGGAAGCAGGGAGAGTAAGGAATGGGGCATATGAGACAGATTACTTACTCTTGCTTCTTCTTAAGAGTAGGAAGTGCAATTTTCATGCGTAAGAACTTACCGATCTTGTGTATGATCTACCACACAAAAGAATCAGCCGCGATGTTGAAATACTTCCATCTACGGTAATATAAATGTACTAGTCCAGTAAGCCAAGGTGAGGAGGAGTATTTTCGTACTAAAAAGCTGAAGTCATTTTAATGCCACCAGTTGAGTCATCATTACAGCCAAGGCCACTATACCCAAAATAGACATCAATCCCGCAGGCATAAATTTACGTGTTTTAGCTAGTCTAAACATAAAGACGACCAACAATAGACCAGTGACAACAGTTGCTAAAATTAAACCCCAAGTTTGACCTTGAAGTTGGGCAACAGCAGCAGCAATCAGTGATAAACCGCTGATGCTACCACTGATCAGGGAAACTTTGCTATTCGCACTGCGGTAGCCAATGATGCCACCAAGAATTGCTAAAATACCGTAAGCAATAGTAGCAACAATACCTATATACATTGTTAAAACCTATGTAGATTTTGATTTTGCAGTAAACCTTACTAGACAATCTACCATAGCTCATTTGCTTAATAACTCTTTTAATTGATGGATAATCAAGCAATTACAACGGTTAAATTTCTCCAGCGTCAAGCAGCTTCCCTCTTACTCTACCAAAGTGTCCTTTGGAATGAAGTGGGTAATGCATTTCTTGACCTGTTACAAGCTATACGTTACACTGATGCCGATGGACAAAATTGCCTTCAAGCCTACGGTAAATACTTCAAATCCTTGGCGGCAAGAAAGCAAAACTGGGAGTCATATCTTATTACTCAGATTCTCAGAAATGACAACCCGTTCACTCAACAAGCTCAACGTCTAAAATTTGAGGAATTACCAACCGCTTTAATCGCAGCCGTTCAGCATGATTTACAGATATTTCAAAGCCTTTATGAATGTAGTAGTGCATCTTTGAGTGAGTGGGTGCAAGCTACGTGCCATTTGCCGATCTCACCAGTCGTTTGGTATCTACATCATGACGAAACAGAAGTAAAAAATGAACTGCCTTTGCTCGTGAAACTGCAGGAGTTGGAAAACTGGGTTGATGCTGTAGAAGATTTGGCAGTCTATTATCAGCAGTTTGGTACAGGTTTATTTGCTGAGTACAAGGCAGCACGTTGGCAAAATGGACAGTTTCTTGGTATACAGTATAACGATCCGGTCGAGTTGCAGGAACTCGTGGGTTATGAATCTCAGCGAGATGCTTTGCTGAAAAATACAGAATTTTTATTGTCAGGGCAGGTTGCACTGCACGTATTACTTTATGGCAGTCGCGGTTCGGGTAAATCTTCTTTAGTAAAAGCTTTGTTGAATGAGTATGGTGAGAGTAACTTACGCTTACTGGAGGTGGGAAAATCTGAACTGAAAGATTTACCGGAAATTGTGGAACAGTTGCGGCAATTACCGCAAAAATTTATTATCTTTGTTGATGACCTCTCTTTTGAAGAGGATGACGACGCTTTTAAAGCACTTAAAGTGGTTTTAGAAGGCAATTTAACGGCGCGATCGCAAAATATCGTCGTGTATGCTACTTCCAACCGTCGCCATTTAATTCGGGAGTTTTTCACAGATAGACCAACTTCACGAAATAATGATGAAATCCATGCTTGGGATACTATGCAGGAAAAGCTTTCTTTTAGTGATCGCTTTGGCTTAACCTTGACTTTTGAACCAGCAGATCAAAAAACTTATTTACAAATCGTCCAGCATCTAGCAACGCAAGCTGAAATTAATATCGGTCAGGAAGATTTGGAATATCAAGCTTTACAGTGGGCAACTCGCCACAATGGTCGTTCCGGACGAACTGCAAGGCAGTTTGTTGATTTCTTGAAAGCAGATTTAACAACAGTGAATTCACAAAACAATCTAGGTCATTTGCAGTCATAAAAGAAATTTACTTTATTATTGTCATTTTAACAGCACTTTATGAACGAATTAATTTTTATACAGAACAGTTTAACAAGCTATTGTGTCTGTTGATATGTTTAGATAAAATCTGTCTCTTAGCTGATGGGTACGTTTAACAAACTATCTTATTAAATAAACTCGCGCCTACCAATTACTCCTTAACTATGGTAAGAACAAGCAATATGCAATCAACAACGGCGATCAACAATAGATTTATGATAGGTATAGTTGCCTTTGGTGTAAGTTTTGTTCTTAGTTTTTTCCTCAGTTGGAATTTTAATCAAGCTTTCATTACAGGTATAATTACTGTTCCTGCAACTTATTTAGCAGCATTGTTTGTAGATAAACGACGTAAAAATTATGAAATGCTAATTTTAGATTCTCTTCGTAATAGAATTAAGGAGATTGAAGTATTTAAGTCTCGGATTTTATTAGATATAAATAAACTTGAAGGTCATAAATATTTATTATACAAAGAGTCAAATAATCTGCAAAGTCAACTTATAGAGCGTCGCAATCAAAGAGATAGTTTAAATCGAGAGTTAAGCTGTTTTGTCATAGAAAAAAAACAGTTAAAGACAGAAATCACCAATTTACAGATAGAACTTATAGAATTAGAAAAAAGTAAAGTAGAACTTAACAAATATTTTTCTAATTTAACATCGGAAAAACGACGGCTTGACTTAAATTGTAACGTATCTCGTTCGGAAATTTCTAAACTGCAAACTCAAATGAGTGAATTGCAGCAGCAAAAGCAGGAATTAGAAAGCACTTTAACCCTACTTAATAGACTTAAACCGCAATTAGAAGAGAAATTGTATCAGATGCGGGTTGAAGTTCAAAAATTAGAAACTCAAGAAGAACAGCAGAATCAGCTACTTTTAGATAAGTTAGCTGAAAGAGAAAACATAGAAACTTACCTAAATTACTTAAAAATTCAAATCGTAGATAAAGAAACAGAATTTGGGCAATTGCAAGAGCAATTTACATTATTACAAAACGAACGCGATCAGTTGCAAAGCCAAGTTTGGGAATTATTACATCAAATGGAAACTTTAACTCAAGAAACTTTGCACAATAATTTTCAAGAAGATGATGTAGAAGCTTTTCCTTTTTTAGATCTAATTGAATCATTAGAATTGAATACGAGTTCTGTTAAACCAGAAACTCTACCAGAGGAATGGAATAAATTTTTCGAGAACTTACCAAGTTATGAAATTCAAGTATTAAAAGCTATTCTCGAACAAGACCGTCCCAATGCTACTATAAAAAAGATTGCCGAAGAACATATAAGTATGCCCAATCTCTTGATTGATTCTATCAATGAACGGGCTAATGATACGATTGGTGAATTAATCGTTGATGCTTCATCGGACTCTCCAACAATATATCAAGAGCATGTCATCCTTCTCAAAAAACTTATTGCTCGATCTGAAAATCTCATGGCAAAACAAATATCAGCAAAATAATTTATCATTTTTAATGACTGACATAAGAAAAATTTAAGAATTTATAAAAAGAAGGCTCATCCTCAAGCTAAAATAATATGAGGAGAGGTAATATACATGGCAAAGCTCAAAATCTCGAAAAAAGTATCCACTGCTTTAATCAATTCCGTTGGTGCAGGTGTTGTGCCAAGAGTAGGACTAGAATATATAGCAGTAGGTCGGGAACAAGAACTGAAGAGCCTATTAAAAAATCTAGATGACATAGCAGAAGGGGTACCAGTATTTCGCTTTATCATTGGTAACTACGGTTCGGGCAAAAGCTTTATACTACAACTAGTCCGCAACCGTGCAATGGAGCAAGGCTTTGTCGTCGCCGATGTAGATTTATCTCCCGAACGCCGACTTGCTGGCACAAACAATGAAGGTTTGGCGACATATCGAGAGTTAATGAGTCGGCTTGCCACAAAAACTCGTCCTGATGGTGGTGCTTTAGTCTCCATTCTGGAAGGATGGATTAATAAAATTCAACAAGACGTTGCTAAAGAAACCGAACTACGTCCTAATGATGTGGGTTTCGATGACAAAGTTGAAGCGAAAATTAGAGAAGTTGTTCAGTATATTGAAGATTTAGTCCACGGATTTGATTTTGGAAGCGTAATTGTTGCTTATTGGCGCGGCTATCGATTGGATGACGATAAATTGAAAGGCGCTGCACTGCGGTGGATGCGGGGAGAATTTACTACTAAAATTGAGGCAAAAGCAGCTTTAGGAGTTCGTGTCATTATTGACGATGATAATTGGTATGACTATATCAAGCTGTTAGCTAAATTTGTAGCAGAAATTGGTTATAAAGGATTTGTAGTCCTCCTTGATGAAGCCGTACATTTACATCAAATAGCTATAACAGTAAGTCGGGAAAAAAACTACAATAGACTACTGGCAATGTTTAACGATACCATGCAGTGTAAAGCAGAGCATCTTGGCATTGTCATCGGTGGCACAACTAAATTTTTAGAAGATCCAAATCGGGGACTTTTCGCAGATGCCGCATGGCGAAGACGCACAAAAGAAAGCCGTTTCGTCACTCAAGCTGGTGTTCAGGAATTTTTGGGACCAGTACTCCGCCTCAACCCTCTAACGAAAGAAGAAATTCTGACGCTACTGCAACGATTGGCTGAAGTTCATGCGTTTAATTATGAATACACGCAAACTTTGAAAAATTCAGATTTGAAAGAGTTTGTACAAGAAATTGTCAATCGCTTGGGTGCAGAAGTTTTGCTAACTCCTGGTGAAATTGTTAGAGATTTTATTAGTCTGCTAAATGTCATGCATCAAAATCCTAGTATTTCTTTAGGCGAACTCATTCATGGCACTAATTTTCAACATACGATGAAGAATAAAGATGTGAATGAGAGTGATGATGTGGCGGAATTTAGTTTATAATAAATAGTAGAAATATTGACAATTTTGTTGAAACTAAGTTAAAACTTAGGCTCATTTTGCTGTTAGCAGATGGCAACAGTTTAATACTGCTACTCCCAACAGGAGTGTAAGATTACCTATCTGATTTCTCTGCGTCCTTGGCGC
>JAQYWP010000670.1 GCA_029379285.1 Rhizonema sp. PD38 | reverse complement strand
ATATTAGACATATAGGGAATCAAAAAGGCAAAAGCATCAAAAGTCTTGAATGAGAAATCAAATTACTTCAAAGACATGCTTTTATATTGGTAAATCTAGTTAAGTTTGCTACAATTTTTGTAACTGATAAATTGGAATGTATCTGTACACGTCGGAAACTACAAATCATAACAGTTATGAGAAACTATGTAGGCGATCGCTCCTAAAAGCAAGCTAGATTAAGGCAGAAGAATTATGTTCATTGCCTCAAAACCTATCAATGTTTGTCTTGTTGTGCTAAAGCCGAATCCCACAACTCCACCAATCGTTTGATGAACTGATAGTTTTGCTCCACAATTTCTGGAGGTATTGTGGAAGTACTTGACTGGTAGCAGTGCTGAAGTCTGGGGGGACTTAAGTCTGCTTGCAGTTCATCAATCACTTTGGGGAATTATAATATTTTGAGCAATATTGATAATCCATTTTGACTTATTACTGAATATTAATTATAGATATTATTCCACAAACCGCTAAAATACTGGGGATTAATTAATCTAGTAATTGAGGCGATCGCTATTTAATAAACAAAAACTTTTATCAGGATATCAATATAGCAGTTTTCTACTAAGTCATATACAAATATGTGAAATTTACAATAGAGTTTATGACTCTTAAACAACATGAAATGATAGCTTAATATGATGAACCACTCCTGAGCAAAGAAAGAAGTAAAGAATATAGGTAATCTTAAACTCAATAACGGGAGTGATATACATTTAATGAAAACTGACTCATATAGCGATCCTAATTGAGTCGTGAAAATTATTTTTTTGGAATAAACCGCCAAGACAAGGACAGTTCGCAGGAGGGTTTCCCTCCGTAAGAATCTGTCCGTGCCAAGAACACCAAGAAAAGAAAGAGAGACAATTTTACAAATGATTTAGGACTGCTATATCACAAGACTTACGTAAAAAAATATTAGCGCTTATATTAAACAAGAAGATTCATTCAGTTTAATTTTTTAGCTTGAGAGGGAATAGGGGAGACAATACCTTGTAGCACATCTCCACTCTTGGAGTTGTCGTACTTACTCCTTTAATCTCCTCACTTCCCTGTCTTTCCTTATAATCTTACTAAATAATCAAGCATGACTTTGGTTTTGGTCGTACCAGCAAGCTTTACATCCCACATTCTACACTCAAGGGTACGGAATGTGGGTTTTATCGATCTTTAGGAGAATTGAAACGCCCCAATATCAGCACTACCATCGGCAGCACGACGAGGTAAACCACGTTGGTCGGTTGTGGGGTCGCTATCTAGTATAATTGGGTCAGCTGCACCAATGGCCGGACTGTCTGTTAGAAGTGCGATCGTTTGAGTCGGGCCACCATTAAAGGCTAGAATATCTAGGCGAGGGTCAATGACTGAGTTGCTAGTCCCAACAAGATCACCAATAGTTTGATCAAATCCAGTGCTGCCTGTGCTGTCACCAATTAGGTTGTAGCCATTGCTTGTAAATGTGCCAGATACATCGGGGTTGAAACCGTTGCTGCGGTTAGAGGCGATAATTGTGTTGTGTACGTTGAATGAGCCACGAACAGATGTAGAATAAAGGGCGACATCGTTTTGGTATAAACCTCCTACATTGGCAGCTATATTTTGGGTGACGGTACTAAACAACAGTGTTAAGGTGGCAGCGTAATTGTTATAGATACCGCCACCGTAACCGTATGATGCATTGTTATTGCTGATGGTGCTGTCGATGACCTCAATGGTACCAGAGTTATAGATACCAGCACCGCCGCCAGTACCGTCGAGATATCCATCTGCAGTGTTACCACTAATAGTACTATTGCTCACCGTAAGAATACCATGATTTAAAATGCCGCCGCCCTCACCGCTACTGTATTTTGATAAGCCTTGTGTTCTGTTACGACTAATGGTACTGTTACTCACAGTAAGAGTACCATCATTTAAAATGCCGCCACCACCATCGAAACCTGCCGTGTTGTTAGCGATCATAGTATTACCCACTGTGAGATTTCTAATGTTATAGATGCCACCACCCATACTATTGCTTACGGTGCTGTTAATAATAGTACCAGTACCTGCATTATAAATACCGCCACCTCTAGCCTTAGTATAAATCGAAGCGATTGCTGAACCGCTGATGGTAGAGTTGCTCACATCAAGCATGCCAATATTATAAATACTACCGCCAAAGCCATTATCATAGTTGTTTCCCCTGACTGAATTGCTCAGAGTACTATTGCTGATGACAAGACTACCGCGATTGTAAATACCACCACCTGTACTACCCACGAATGTCCCTCCGCTCAGTGTATTACCACTGAGGGTGCTGTTGCTGATAAAAACATTGCCTGTGTTGTAAATACCGCCACCGGAGACATCACCGTAACGTTCTATGCTGCCAGCATTAGCTGTGTTATTACTGACATTACTGTTACTCAAATTGAGAGTACCAGTATTATAAATGCCACCGCCATAACCATTCACCACATTGTAGGAGTATAAGCTAGTAACATTACTCGTGACATTATTATTGCGAACAATGGTGCTATCTAGGTTGAGAGTGCCAGAGTTACTAATTCCACTACCATTGTCTCCTGTGAGCCCACCACCAGTAATGACCAATCCAGATAAATTGACTGTTGCGTCTGTTTCAATCTCAAGCACACGTGTTGCATTGTTGCCGGAAACGCTCACCAGATTACTACCAGTAATCGGATCTCTTGGAGCAATAATGTCCAAGTTGTGGGTAATATCCAATTCTCCCAAGCTCAAGGTGATAGTCTGTGGAGTGGAAAATAAGGAGCGATCAAACACAATCAAGTCTTCACCCGAGTCTGCATTAGCCTGATTAATAGCGTCTCGCAGAGTAGTGACACCATTGTTATTATCTACTTGATCCGCAATACTGTTCACCACAATGGTAGCACTAGGTTGTAGGCTAATGGTTCCAGTACTAAGCAAATCATGCACATTGTCCGCAAATACAGCAGCATTAGATAATGGAGTATTCGTAGCGCCTAAAACTGACAAATCCATGTGATTTTTCCTATTAAAAGTTCGCGGTGGTTAAAGCAAAATCAAGATTGGTAGAATAATTCATTTTTCCTATTGCTCCAGCTAACTAGCTGCTTATTAGTATACTAATTATGCTCACAAGAGTCGCAAACGCTACCGCAAAAAATAGATATATACTGATGTAAATCCTATATGGGGTCGAGTCGAGATCCGTGTGAAGTGCCACTTCGCTCTTTAATCCTTACTCTGTAAAGATTCCAGGTGTAGTGGCCTGAAAGGAAAAGGTACCTACATGACAAAACTACAAATCCACAGGATGTGATTCCGGATAAATACTTTTTATTCCAGCCGCCAGTAGTCTTCAAAAGCTTGAAGTACTTAAGGTGATTCGCTTTAAACCCCAGTGTTAAATCTTGTAATATTCATCTGTACGATTTTCTGAGTTGAACAGCCGCATCCAGCATCGCTTCTTCGCCATATTCGGTTAAATAATAACGCATCTGATACTAGAGCTACAAGCGATCGCTACCATAAGTATCCACAACGAGCAAAACGGCGAGGAATTGAGGGTAGGATGAAGGTATCTGTTGATACCAATTATCAATGGCATGTTATCAATGCACGTTTACCTCGCTCCAGTGGAAGCCGTGACTTGAATGAAGATACCCTTAGGCAAGCGCGAGATTGGAAATGAAAACCCGCAACTGGTGAAAGACAAAAAGTTGCGATACGGCTTAAGCGGTGGCCAACGGCATCACAACTGAATATGCTTTAGAAAGTTCGCGGCGTTACCGAGAAAGCGAAGAAGATAAAAGACAAAGATGTGATTCCTTTGCCTGAATATAGCTGTCAATTAAGTATTCATTCCTAGCGTTACTCTCATACCTAAGAGTGATTTTCTCATAAATTTACCTTCTGCCTTCTACCTCTCTTTGATAGGTAGGCACAATTAAACCTAACTTTATAAAGAAATATAAATAAGGCTCTCTTCCTTTCTGATGAATGCTTTTAGCCTTTTTCCAATGATAAATATTTATGCAAACTACTTAATTAATTTTCACTTTACTAGTACATTTGAACTTTGTAGAGAGCGTAAAACTGTCACATGACACTAGTTAAATTCTGCATAATAAAATAGGATTATTGACCAATCTAGCGTGCAGTCATATGGACGAAAGAACCCAGTTTTATTTAAATACAGTTGCGGCGCTACTTAATTGTCCCTCCGATCAACAAGCAATGGACATATTAGCAGCTAACTCTTCAGTGATAGATGAAGGGTTTCTAAATATAATGGGACAAGTCGCAGAGAACATGACCTCCGTTGGTCGAAATTATACAGCAAATTGGTTGATATCCTTAAGAAACAAGTTAGCTGCTTCATTAGCAAAACAAGCAACTCATGAAGAATTAAATCTTTATCACGCTTTCTTGGTTGAAGTATTGGAGGCAATCCAAAAGAATCCGAACACACAAGTGGCGTACCTGTTATTAGTGGCAAATCAAGACAAGCTGAACGATCACTTGGCTGATGTGTTGCAGGCTTGGGCAACGGATGTCTTACCTTTAATGCCGGAAATAGCAGGATTATGTACTGCACAAACTATTGTAGATTTCAGTAACCTCATGAAGGGGTTCTCGTTAGGTAACTTAGAAATTAACATTGAGTTGGCAATTATCGGCTATCAGGTTGCGACGGCACTGATTACACGCGATGGCTTTCCCTATCAATGGGCAGTCATACAAAATAATCTCGGACTTGCCTACTCGGATCGTATTCGTGGTTCTCTTGAGAAGAACAGAGAACTGGCTATCTATTATCATACTCAAGCTTTGCAAGAACACACGCGCGCACACTTTCCTTTTGACTGGGCAAGAGGACAAAGTAATCTTGGGCTTGCTTACTCGGATCGTATTTGTGGCACAAAAGCCCATAATCTGGAACTGGCAATTGAATGTTACCAACAGGCATTGCTTGAAAATATCCGTTCTCACTTACCTGAAATATGGGCAAGAACACAAAATCATCTCGGACTTGCCTACTCGAACCGTGTTTCAGGTAAAAAAGCAGAGAATATGGAACTGGCAATCTACTATTATAAACAAGCGTTGTTAGAGTACACACTTGAAGGTTACCCGGAAATATGGGCAGGCGTACACAATAATCTAGGGAATGCCTACTGTGATCGCCTGAGTGGGAATAAAGCAGATAATTTGGAACTAGCTATTGAGTGTTATC
>JAQYWP010000669.1 GCA_029379285.1 Rhizonema sp. PD38 | reverse complement strand
CATAATGATGCTGGAAAGCCTTGTTGTCAATAGGGTTTGAAATGCGCTTACCCTGGTACGATGGGGAGAATCTTGATTCAAATTAAACCCAACCACACTGCCCATCGGCACATGATTAATGCTCTGCTTGATAACACGAAAATCATCTACCTCGCTCCAAGTGTAGAATTTCTTGCTTGTTATATATTGAATAGTCAGTCCTTCAGGTTGTAGCTCCAAAAAATATCGCCTTGGCATTACCAAGCAGCCAAACAATAAGAAGGCGAAAAAAATACCCATAGTCCACAGTGTCCATGTCTGCCCATGTATCCACTTGTCAAAATTGACAATGAGTGAAATCGCCAATAAAATCAGAAAGGGGAAAAAAGAACGTAAAAATATACGCCCATTAAAGCGAATAATCATCTTTTAATTTGCTGCGATTAATAACAGTAATACTTCACTTCTTAGTGCATCTAAAGATTGGGTTTAGGGTGATCGCCAACTCCCATATTTACCGCTGCGTACAATGACAATCATTTGTTAACTCTTTATAATTAACTTTGATCAGGATTATTCATATACTACCCACGCCCACCCAGCTTGTCACAATCGGATTTTACTTATTTATTAGGATCTAGTCAGTTATTTAAAGCACTTTTAACACTGTATTTTCAGATCTGGAAATCGTCTTGATGAACAAATGTACTCATTCAGCGAGAGAGAAGACAACTGTATAGGCTGTGCTTGGAGATTTACAGAAGCGCAATACTACGAAGTGGTTGCCTAGGGCATCGCACTCGGTTTAAATTCTGAAAAATCCTGGATAGCTCATCATTACTGTGTTGACTCAATACCCCTACCTTCATAAAAACACGACTTCTATCATGTTCGCTTGAACACTTATAATAAAATCCGGAGTAGTGTTTCAACGCTTTTAACAGTCAGATAGCTCTAAAGCGTTACTCCGAACCTATATTTTATTTACAAGTCATTTACCGAACATGACATTACTTATCTTCGGAAAAGACAATAAATTCATTGGTTTGCAGAAATCTATCTGCGGAATTCCGCAGATACAAAACTTAACATATTCCAGAACTGTTCTGTTAACAGGGAAAACTCAAATTGTGAACATTGGTTTGCAGAAATCTATCTGCGGAATTCCGCAGATACAAAACTTAACATATTCCAGAACTGTTCTGTTAACAGGGAAAACTCAAATTGTGAACATTGGTAAAGAAACTAACAATTACAACCTCTCTCTACAGAAGGAAGATTCTGTGACTGAATCACACAGAGGATAAATATAGCTTAATGCTACCTAAATCAATTTCTTGGTAAAGGAAAAACAACCATGATTTCATCAATGTTATTAGCCGTGCAAGAAACTGTTCCCAATACTGGTACTGAATGGAACTGGACGGGAACGCCAGTAATTATTGTCGCTTGTTTGTTAGCTCTTTTAATTATTCCTCGGATAATTCGCTATCCCCATGTTGGGATTAAAATGCCTTTACCTTTCCCAGAGATTTTTAATAATCCTAGTGTCGGAACATTCCTTGCAGCAATGAGTGCGGGTCACCTCATCGGGATCGCTACTGTTTTAGGACTAAGCAATCTCAACGCTCTCTAGATTTTTCTTTCTCGCGCAGAGATAAGGGTTATGGGTGGCAAATGCCTCTGGCACTAGGGCGATCGCCACCCATTTTCAATCAAAGAATTTTCTTCCCCCACTCACGATTCCTCAATCCTCAAAGGAAAAATCAGGCTAACAAGCGTTCCTTGAGAGATCGCAGGTCTTTGAGATCTATCGTAACTTTTTCCCAAAAGCATTAATTGTTTATCCTAGAAATAGAAGCACCTTAACAAGCAGATGCCGATTTACGATTCCTATCTATAAAAGTCAGTTGATGCAGCAATGTATATGGGTAAACATAACGATATTACATAGTGTTGGCGAAAAAGGGAATTAGGTGTAGGAATAATTTCTTCCCTATTCTCAGCCTGCGTCTATATAACTAGCTTGCGAGACGTGAATAGCCGTTCTGAGTTATGACAAATTCTACTAGTTTGAGGAGAATATAGTGCAAACAAATTGGAGAATCGGTTCTTTATTTGGCATTCCACTGTTTTTAGACCCTTTGTGGTTCGTGATTTTAGGACTGGCAACCCTCAACTTTGGCTTGTCTTATCAAGCATTGGGAGGTTTCCTAAGCTGGAGTGCTGGGGTGGTGATGGCACTGTTACTTTTTGGTTCGGTATTGTTACACGAGTTGGGTCACAGTTTGGTAGCGAGATCGCAGGGCATTAAAGTTAACTCAATTACTTTATTTCTTTTTGGTGGCATTGCTGCTATAGAAGAGTCTAAAACTCCGGGAAAAGCATTTCAGGTAGCGATCGCTGGTCCGGTAGTCAGTATTGCATTGTTTTTCCTCCTTCAACTCCTGAGTAATGTTCTAAATAAGACAAGCGTACTCAGCATAATGAGTGGGGATTTGGCAAGAATTAACTTACTATTAGCACTATTCAACCTAATTCCCGGCTTACCTCTGGATGGAGGGCAAGTGTTAAAAGCAGCACTTTGGAAAGCAACGGGTAACAGATTTCAAGCTGTTAAATTAGCAGCAAAAGCTGGGCAAATTTTGGGATATGCGGCAATCGGCTTGGGTTTGGCAGTCGATTATTTAACAGGTGAGTTGGTAACTGGGCTCTGGATCGCCTTGTTAGGTTGGTTTGGTATCCGCAACGCTACTAGCTATGATCGCGTGACAACTTTACAAGAAACCTTGCTACAGCTAGTTGCTGCCAACGCAATGACACGAGACTTTCGGGTTGTCGATGCTGATAAGAGTTTGCGAACATTCGCTGATATGTACCTTTTAGAAAGCACCGCCCCACAGGTGTATTTTGCCGAGTCTGATGGACGTTACAGAGGTATAATTTCGATTGATGATTTGCGTTTAGTAGAACGAAGTCAATGGGAAACTCAAACCTTAAACAGTATTGTGCATCCTCTGACAGAAATTCCCACTGTGACTGAATCCACTTCACTTGTTGAGGTAATTAACAAACTGGAGAAAGAACAGTTACGATACATTACTGTTCTTTCTCCAGCAGGAGCTGTTTCTGGGGTGATTGATAGAGGAGACATTGTGCAGGCAGTCGCACAAAAGTTAAGTTTACGGATAACTGATGCCGATATTAAGCGCATAAAAGAAGAAGGCAATTATCCACCAACTTTGCAATTGGGTGCGATCGCGAAATCAACAACCCAATCATAAATATTACTCGCTGACCTAAAGAAAAAAAACGATGAATGACTGAAGTTTCCCCCATGCATTTGTACCATAGTAGCCGAAAAAGCTTATCGAACAAATAATACAGGTTTTGGAACTAAAATCTTTGTACCTATGTAATTTAATATTTTCTTAAAATTCAGGGAAACTTCAGTTTGGCTTTGAGCAAATGCTATAGCCACAATAAACCCGATAAGCCATAAAAACGCGAGAATTGTCCGGACAATTGCTTCTGTGTGCTTATATGAAAGAGTGAGTGAAGAAAGTACATTACACGACGTCAAAAATTGGGTGAGATCTGTGGGAAAGCATCTGTGATAAGTTAAAGTTATCTATACTTTGTCAATACCTCTGTTGTTCTTCAGATAGTCATCAACCCAATCACATCCACGTCTTCGTAAATCATCCAAATCCAAATTCCACAGTTTCACTGTTTTGTCAAGAATACCAGAGGCAGTCGTCTTGCCATCCGGGCTGAACACCATACTAAAGGCATAACGGCTGTAGCCTACCAGAACTTTTCCGCGATACCCACCACCGTGTTAAGAGAAACTCCCCTAATTTTGATAACACAATTGCTCATCATACTATATGCCATAGTCTATAATTCTAGACACATATGCTTGACGATCATCACTGCCCTGCCAATTCACAACCCAAGGAAGTTCTCCTTCCGGAGCACTAAGGGAAAAGTTAGTGACTTGATAAAAAACAAATACAATTTGCCCCTTTTCCTTATTTTCATCCACCCTTCCCCACCCAACGTGACTCATAAATTTACCAAGATCACTGTTCACATCACTCGACTGAAAGATACGCCTCTGAATACTAAAACCAAAGTGTTGATTGGAGTATTTTGTCCAGAGATGATCTATATCGCGTAAGTCATCGCACGACAACTTCTTATAGTCTTCTTTTCGAAGGCTGCGTTCTTGCCATTTGCCAGCCAAATTCCACATTATGTTAGCAGTTTCATGGTCAGCCTCTTCCCAATTCTTTTCTGATAGGAGGCGTTCTAGTCCTTTGTATTGTGGGTTAACCGATTCCGTCTTATAAATTTGAAACCCAGCTAATCCAGCTAAGCCAATTAGGAAAATTGCTCCACCAGTTAACCAATAAGGTCTTTTCGATTTAGATTTTGATCCATCTGGTTGCAATGAAGGATTTATTCCGAATACAGGAACAGGACTAGGTGTTGGAGAAGTTGGTTGCTCTACGCTTGGATTTTGATTACAATTAAGTTTTACTGCAATTTCACTTAAAATAGTTGCATATTTCCCCTGATGAAAAACTGGAAGTAGTTCTTTACAACAAAGCTTGCAAAGAGCCTCCTTGTCACGTATTCCATCCAAATAGCTAATAAGTAGTAGAAAAAAGTCAGAATCCGAAGATTCTCTGATAAATGAAAGTCGCTTAGGGTCGATTCCAATGCTTAAACATAGTGCTTCTCTTGTTCTTGACTGTTGGCTACGGAGTAGAAGGTTTATTAATGTCTCTATATCAGTTTCGTCTAAAAAAAATTGAGTTGACATAGTTTTTACTCCTCACACTAGTTACAATTTAGTTTTGATTTAACATTTTCCAAATCAGCCGAGTATTTCCCTGTTTTAAACACAACATCAAGTTCTTTGCTGATTTTACAAAGTGCTTGTTTGTCACCTATATCATGCAAATAGCTAATTAGCTCTAAGGAAAAGTCAGCATCCGTGGATCGTTCCGTGCCCAGAAAAATGAATAATCTGCGGATTAATATCCAGCATCGCTTAGTAAATATCTCTCGGTGGCACTGCCCCCGAATGCTCTAAGACAAACTGCTCGCGGTGTTTAACTCGCTACAATCCAGCTTTGATTTCACGTACCTCCTCATCTAAACGCAGCGGTGCTGTACCTTTAGGATTGGCTGCTAAAATCAAGATTTTTTGCTGCATAAACTAATTAGGGTCTGCTGAAAAAGTCAGAAAGAGCAAGATAGGGATTAATTTAGTTGCTCA
>JAQYWP010000668.1 GCA_029379285.1 Rhizonema sp. PD38 | reverse complement strand
CTCTTGATCAAGCCAGAAAAGTCATAGAATCGCTACGATTAGCTGAACTGGACAACTTCTTCCGCAGAGCCCTTATAAATGCTAAACCCGTCAATATTGACAAAGTTGATCCCACAGCAGCAGTGATTTATCCGGTAGTTTTGTCTGATCGCCTGGAAGTCATTGTTTCATTACCTTCATTATCTCATGGACCGGAGCGAATTATACTTCATCGCTCCATATCTGTCAACCAAAAGGACGTTAAACAAACAATTATTGAGATGCGGCAAAACTTGGAAATTCGATCTACTTATAATTTTTTGCCAGCATCCCAAAAAGTATATGACTGGATTATCCGACCAATAGAATCTCAATTGACAAAGCACCAAGTCAAAAACCTGGTGTTTGTATTAGACAATCCACTGGGAAATATTCCTATGGAAGCATTGCACGACGGGAAGCAGTATTTGATCCAGAAGTATAACATTTCTCTCACACCTAGTTTAGAGCTATTCAACCCTCACCCTTCGGTAAAGAGCCAGTTGAGAGTTTTAGCTGCCAGGTTATCAAAAGGTAGTGATTTTGAATTGAGTCAAATTGCGTCCATAGTGCCAACTAGATTACTCCTCAATCAAGAGTTTACGAAAGAAAATGTGGAAGAACAAATTAAAAGAGGGCCTTTCCCAGTTATTCATATAGCTAGTTATGGACAATTTAGTTCCAAAGCAGAAGAGACTTTTTTTTCGACTTATGATGGCAACGTTACTGTCAACGAGTTGTATTCGCTGTTGAGATCTAGAGATTTAAAAAAATCTAGTGAGATTGAGTTATTTGTCCTTAGCGGTTTTAATGCTGCGGCTGGAGATAAGCGAGCTGCTTTAGGTCTTGCCGGAGTATTGGTAAGATCTGGAGCAAGTAGCGTTATAGCATCTCTTTGGTCTCCAGACAACCATGCCACTGCTCTTTTAATGAGTCGTTTTTATCGAGAGTGGATTACTACTGGGGTGACGAAAACTGAAGCGCTCCGCCGTGCTCAAGAATCTTTGTTACGCGATCCTCAATATCAACATCCATTTTACTGGGCATCATTCTTGTTATTAGGAAGTTGGCTTTAGTCTTCCTAAAATTTTCATTTTTAAGGTCATCTGTTATACATCTGTTCACGAATTTTATCTGACTCTCAAGCGTTCTTGAAAATACTCTCGATACAGATTACAGCGAGGTATAACATCATTGCCTTGCAAATGCATTAACCCTAGACTGTGTAATTGAAATGCTTGTACCGATTCTAAACGTACCGGACTGGTTGTACTAATAACTCTTTTGACTGCTTCCAATAATTCTGGGCGCTGTTCTAAATTCCATAAGTGTCTTCGTAAATGATCTCCATAAGGACCAGCTTCTGTAGGAGCTATTTGCAGTAACTGATTCAGTGTCATATCCTGTCGAGAAATACTGTAAAGTCCCACTCGAACCAAATAGGGATGTCCACCCACCATTGACATTAACTGCTTGGCTTGAACAGCATTCCAATTCAACCCATGCCGTTGAGCCAATTCAATCAGCTGTTCTAAGGTGAATTCTGGTAACTCAATTGGTAGTCCTACATTAAATGGTGACTGGTTGATATTTAGTGGAATATATATTTCTGTGGAATGCACTATTACTAACCGAAGGCGTTTCCATATCTTGCGACTTTTGGCTTCTTCATGCCAAGCACGTAGAAGACCAAAAAAATCAGAAGCAATCTCCTGATGTTGGAAAACCAGATCTATCTCATCTAGACCTAGAACTAAAGGTTTGTTGACACTTGCTAGCAAATACTCTTCAAAGTAAGCTGTGCAATTGTCCTTACTACCAAAAACCTCATCCCAGAAATCTGTCAATCTATTTGGTAACTTCAGCCGTCGCCCAACGCTAGAACAAAACCATCGTAAAAATTGATCTAAATCTGTAAAAATTTTTCCATCTGCAAGCTGAAAGCTCAGTTGTACTTTCAAGCAATCTTTTGATTCAGCAGCATGATGGAGAATTCTTGCCATTAGCGAAGTCTTCCCCATCTGCCGAGGAGCTTTGATTCGGATAAGAGATCCTGGTCTTTCTATTTCCTCATAGCAACGAGATTCAATTGGCGGTCTTTGCACGTAAAACTGAGAAGCCAGCTCAATCTGCCCCTCTGGTAACTCTGGTTCTGCAACTGGCAAAGGTGGTTGGTTTGGAGTTTCTATTGCAGGTAACTGGGTTTTTGATAACTCCTCTGCTACTGGCACTTCCCCTAAAGACAGCATACTCAGGATCTCGCGAAGGATCTTTGGAGTGTCAATAGGTGACTTCCACTCACATTGTTGAATATGTTGCAAGTATCCCCGCAGGTTATAGTTCAGATGTGAATCGATGGGAAAATTAACACGGATTGGCAAGATAGCAGGTCGGTTGTTGGCACGAGTTTCCTGCAACTGCTTTACTCGTAGTACTTCTTCTGTAACTATTTCGCTGACCGCAGACTTTTCAGATAGCAGCAGCAAAAAGTAATCACACTTTTCTAATTCAGTATTGATCCTTTGAACCCAAGTTTCTCCCAAACGAATACATTCCGCCACCGTAAAGACTTCATGACCGGCAGCCTTCAAAGTCTTGTAAAACTGCTCGGCAAGATTCTTATCGGGATCTTGGCTACGGTAGCTAATAAAAACTCTAACTCTTTGCGCTAAAGGTATCAGAGACACCCATTCCTCTAACTTCATTTCTATCTCCACTTCTTGACAATCCACATCATTGTGTTCACCATCAGATGACGACAAGCGGGGCTTTACTTTAAACACTGGAGTCGAAGACTCTGGAATACCCTCCAAGTCAATCCCAGTACAACCTAGTTCAAAGGCGTCCTCAAATGATCGTCCTGCTCCGAGCGCATCATAAAACCCAATAACAAACTTGATAGCAGCTCGATCTCCAATTGCCTGATTCATTCCAACGACGTAATCAATATGTTGATGAATTACTTCTGCTTGTACTTCTGAGTAACAGGCATTGAAAAAGACACACTCAATTGTGTTTTTAAACAATTTGAATAGCCGTGCTAGTGCTGCTGTACTTACCAGTTGCGACTGCCCTGAATCATTTTCTAGGACTAAACCCTGACTTCCCGTCCCATGTCCAGAAAAGTGAATAATTTGAGGCTCTTGATCTAACAAAGCACGGCGCAGGTCATCAACACGTACTGCCCATCGAGTAATGATTTCAAACTGCTCCCGATGTTTGGCTCGTTCCAATGCTACTTGAATTTCCCGCACTTCCTCATCTAGGCGCAGTTTGTTAGTACTCTTAGGATTTGCTGACAATATTAGGATTTTTTTCACAGTTCTATGTATTACCGTTGCGTCAAAGTCACACTTGTACAAGTAGAACTTATAGTGCATTTGCGAGTATACTCTACCCCAGATTCTACCAAACTTGGCAGCAAGACTTCCTTACCAGTCCCATAATGCAAGACCTGATTTCAAACCTGACTTTTCACGGGAAGTTCTCAATTTAAATTTTTTGATAAAATAACCGCAAGGGCGGTATAACGACAGATAAGACTTTTAAGCTTAACCCGATTTTCTGTTCCGATGATACTTGTACCCCTTTTTGCCATATCGGGCATTCCAATTTAATTCATTTGAGTGAGATACTCTTGCAGTAGTTCAACTTGCTTGATACTCGGCTTTTTGCCCATGACTTCAAGCCACTTGAGTAAGATCGCTTCTCTGCTTGTAGTGCCTTCCTGTGCCTGCGCCCATTTTACAATTTTCTCATGCCAGTCATCATCGCCTCCCCCAACACCCGCCAACGAAATTTTTAGGGGCTTTTGACCGAAAGTCATAGAGCGCAAGCCCCAAGCTTTAGACATCGACTCCATCCTTGAGGACTCCGCGCCGATACTTTGGGGTCCAGACAACGTGATATTTACACAAGATTGACCAGATAGCTGTTTCTTTCCTGCGGAACGCTGCGCGAACGGATTCCGAGCGACAAGTCAATGCCAACTTGAGCGCCTAAATCCGCATTACTGAGCGTGCGTGGTGTTGGCTCAAGAATAAACAACCATGTTTTTCAGCTCTCGTGTACAATGAGCGTTTGACTTTCTCAAGAGAAACCGGGAGCAGCATTGGGGACTGGGATTAAACTCCAAAATTTGGGATGGGTTATAGCCCATTCCATAATTTTTCCTTTCTTACCCAATCCCCAATCAAGAGTCCCTTTTATCCTGAACTAAACGCTAAAATAGCACACTTTCAGTAGACCGCTTTTCACCATGCCTAAAACATACATCATCCCCGTCAAATCAGTCGCCCAGCTTCATTCCTTTGGAAGTCATAAGTTTTTTGTGGCGACGGCGATAGTCGAGAGCTTTCCCACAGATTTACCATTGACACCAAATATCAGAGAGCCAAACAAAAAGGTATCGATTTTTAAAGAGATATTAGAGACTTTGAATTCTGCCCCATCCAAGTTTTTTGATCGCAATAATGGAATTAAAATCTCTGCATATAAAGCCAAGATTCATAAAACTTCGAGTGGAGAGGAAATACACATAGAGTGTTTAGAAGATTCAGAGGGGTATACTTCATTTGGGGTTTACGATGGTGGACACACCATTGCCGCATTTAGTACTGCAAGGACACAAAAAATCGACTTAACTAAAGCACTGGTAAAAGTAGAAATTACTTGTGGACTGCCAGAAGATGAAGTCGCAGTTAATGCCTTGACAGCTAATACAACATCACCTATAGATAATCGTTCCAAGGTCAATGCCAGAGGCGGCTATGATTTTGTAAAAAGATTTATTGATCAACTAGAAGATGAACTTGATATCAAGTATAAAGTCGCCTATTATCAAAATCAAAGTGGAGTGCCAAAAGACCCACGGTGTTCTGTGCAACACTTGTGTAAAATCCTTATTTGTTTAGACAGGGTGAAATATGACTATAGCTCAACAGGAAGAAGCCAACATCCATTTAGTTTAGCGGTGCCGCAATTTCTTTCCTCTAAGGAAACTGAAAGACTACAAAAGTTATTACCATTGCTGCCTTATGGATTGTGGATCGAAAGAGAACTTTACAAATCGATGGAAAAATACATCACCAATCCCGCAGTTAAAGGAAACTTCAATCTGGCATCAATTTCTCTAAGTGGTAATTCACTGCTAGCAGATGGCAGTGCTTTTGGCTTTAAGGCTCCAGCAGTATTATCATTGCCAATTAGGGTTTGCTGAATAAGTTGAAAAAGATAATACTGTGGGGATTGTAAACTT
>JAQYWP010000667.1 GCA_029379285.1 Rhizonema sp. PD38 | reverse complement strand
TGAATTATCTGCAACTCTTGCTGAAGTTAAGCCAAATACCTGTCTATTGGTAGATTCTTTAGGAACTTGGGTAGCTAACCTGTTGGAACAAGACGAGGTGAGGTGGCAAGATACTGTGCGAGAGTTTTTGGAGACTGTACAGTTAATTGCTGCTTATACGATCTTTGTTGCTGAAGAAACCGGCTGGGGAGTGGTTCCAGAGTATCCCTTAGGTCGAACCTTCCGCGATCGCTTGGGTTCACTGGTGCGTCAGCTAAGTGCTGTATCAAAAGACGTATATTTAGTCACAGGTGGTCATGCACTCAACCTTAGTATCCTTGGCTCTCCTTTAAGCTGATGTGCGCTCTTGGAATGCCCAGTTACAGGCAGCGCATTCGCTTCTTTAGGAATAATATTGATGCAATCGCCCATGATTGACTTGTACGATTGGATGATTGCATCGCCGCACTAATTGTTCGTCGTGGGTAGTGACAATGACTGTTGCACCAAAGGAGTTTAACTTCTGAAGGATCTGTATGACTTGCCAAGAATTATCTGGATCGAGGTTTCCAGTTGGTTCATCAGCTAAAAGTAACGGTGGCGTGGCTACAATCGCCCTTGCAATGCTGACCCGTTGTTGCTCTCCTCCAGAAAGTTGATCTGGGAAACACTCAGATTTGCTTAGCAAACCAACAAGCTTCAGAGTAGGTTCTAAACGTCGTTGAATCTCCTTACGGGTATAACCTTGAGCTTGCAGCACCACAGTCACATTTTCGGTCACTGTCCGCTGTGGAATCAGTTTGTAATCTTGAAACACAATACCAATGCGCCGTCTTAATAATGACAAACGATCCCCACGTAAAGAAGCTATGTTGCAGCGATCAACAATCACAGTTCCTTGGGTTGCTGACTCCTCGCCATACAATAATTTTAAGAGCGTCGATTTACCAGAACCACTTGGTCCTGTGATAAATAGAAAATTTCCCTGTTTTACCTCCAGATTCACATCCAACAGGGCATTTGACCCGTTGGCATACGTTTTCGTGACCGATTGCAATTGCACCATCACAGCAGCATTTTCACTCTCTTGAAGATCGGGAGATTTGTCAGTTGTCGTGTTAGGTGTTACTACTGTCATGTTTTTGTGATAATTTGAGTATGAAATAAGTATTCCCTGGTAAAACCTGAGAATCTCAAATTTCACATCCTTTCTTCAAAGAGCACAGAAAGCTACTGACCCACTAGACTTATGGCTTTCAATCGATAAATTAAAGCTTTAAGGGCAAATTTGGGTAAAGCTAACATCCGCCGCCAGCGCCAGGGTTCTTGATAAAGCCGATATAACCATTCCAAATTATTATTTCCCAACCATGCAGGAGCACGAGTTTTTGTCCCTGACCAAATATCAAAACTACCACCAACACCGATCCAAATTGCTTCCGGACATAAATGGCGGTTTTGGGCAATCCATAACTCTTGACGCGGCACTCCCAAACCAACAAAAATCACTTGCGGCTGTAGTTGAGCGAGAGTTTGTTGTAGTTGTTCTTCCTCTATTTTTGAATGATAACCAGAATGAGTACCTGCTATACTGAGACTAGGGATTTGAGAAAGCCAATACTCTGCTGCTGTTGCTGCTACCTTATGCGCTCCTCCATAGAAAAATACTTTTGCATCTGTCTTGTTTTGCCCAATTTCTTGCAAAAGAGTTTCTGCTAGTTCAATCCCAGGAATTCTTTGTGCATCTTGCCAAAGGAACAAACGCAAGTAAAGAACTACACCCGCTCCATCTGGAATGACAAGTTCAGCATTTTGAATTATCTTGGCAAGTGTTATATTGCGCTCTGCTTGGATTGTCATTTCCGCATTCAGCGTTACCACATGAATTCCTCTTCTTTGCAGCAAACATTCTAGCAACCAGCGTGAATAGTTAGTCATCACATGAACTGGTAACCCCAACACTGAAAACTCTTTAGGCGGTCTAGACATAAACCTACTTACAATCGGCCTCACACCACTTTTAATTATAAAAGATTTGAGGAAGAAGAGAACCGGAGCAGCTGGGGAAGAGGGAGTAGGGGAACAACTTTATAAAAAATAATGCTGCTGTAAATTGCTTAGCTTGATTATTTTTCAATTTATTCCCCGCTTTCCCGCTCTCTCCTGTCTTATATAGGGGATTCCTAGTAGATTAGGATAGAAATCTTTAAAACTACATCTCTAACAGACTTTTTAGTAAACTCGATTTTACAGCTAAGAGTTTAACGGGTGGAAATGAACCATGACTAAAATTCGTGTTGCGCTGATTGAAGACCATGACTTAACCCGTGTAGGTATTCGCACCGCACTATTACAGAAGAAGGATGAAATTGAAGTTGTAGGTGAAGCGGCTAACGCGATTGAAGGCATGAAAATGTTAAAACTGCTACAACCAGATATTGCGATTATAGATATCGGTTTACCAGATAAAGATGGTATAGAGCTGACAAGGGAGGTGAAATCAGTAGATAGTGGAGAAGAGTTAGCAACCAAGGTGTTGATTTTGACGCTACGGGATAACAAAGAAGCGGTACTGGCAGCTTTTGCAGCAGGGGCAGACTCCTACTGTATGAAGGATATCAAGTTTGATAATTTGCTGGAAGCCGTACGAGTCACTTACAATGGCAACGCTTGGATCGATCCGGCGATCGCTCGGATCGTTTTACAGCAAGCACAACAAAATCCTCACAACTCGGAATTAATATCAGATGATACTAAGTCCCCAGCTAACAGCCCAGACTATATGGATGAGCGGGAGGTGATTGACCCCTATACGCTAACAGAAAGGGAATTAGAAGTATTGCAGCTGATTGTGGAAGGTTGTAGCAATGCAGTGATTGCGGAAAGACTTTACATCACAGTTGGTACAGTGAAAACTCACGTCCGAAATATTTTAAACAAGCTTTGTGCTGATGACCGAACTCAAGCAGCAGTTCGTGCCTTGCGTTCTGGATTAGTAGGATAAAGTGCATTTGGAGTGGGAGAATTCCTAAAAAAACTATAAGTTGAATGACATTGCAAAAGTTATATGTTCAAAGAGGGTATCTCTTTACTATTGCTTTTTTTATTGTTCGTTAATTATCGGGATGGCTCAGCATAGCACCATCCCGCTATTAAAGTATTTGTAAAGTGAAGCCAAGTATGACACAACAAGAGGCCAGCAAACTGAAGCTCATGGTGGTAGATGATGAACCGGATAACTTAGACTTACTCTACCGAACTTTTAGGCGAGATTTTGAAGTATACAAAGCACATGATGCTTTTAGTGCTTTAGACATCTTGGATAGCGTTGGCGAGATGGCTGTGATTATCTCCGATCAAAGAATGCCAGAGATAAACGGCACCGAATTTCTCAGTCGTACGGTAGAGCGTTTCCCCGATACGATTCGCATTTTGCTGACAGGCTTTACTGATGTTGAAGATTTGGTAGATGCAATTAACTCCGGTCAGGTCTTTAAATATATTACTAAACCCTGGAAACCAGACAGACTTAAGGTTATAGTTGGGCAAGCTACCGATACATACCGTGTAGTGAAGAAACGTACACAGGAGTTACGTCGTGCACTTCGACGAGAATCTTTGTTTAATGCTGTGACAACAGCAATTAGAGAGTCCTTAGACTACCACAGTATGCTGCAAAAAATTGTGGCAACAATTGGACAAGCCTTTGAAGCAAGTTATTGCCTGCTGAAACCTGTTGAGGACAATAGCCTGACACTGGACGAGTTTTTTTACCAAGATCCAAAATTCTCTGGAACGAGTGACTTTTTTGACCCCAACTCTTTGATTAAAGAAGTTCTTGCTACGCGCAGCTATCAACTTGCTCAGAAGACAAACGGCATTGAAGAAAGCCAACAACTCGTTGTACCACTGATATACCAGCAACAATTGCTCGCTCTCCTTGCCCTCTACCAGCACCGAAGCGATCGCTCTTGGCTTGAAGAGGATGTGCAATTAATTACAGGTGTTGCCGAACAAGCCGCATTAGCTCTGTCTCAAGCAAAACTTTACCAGCGCCTTCAAGAAAACCAAGCGCAGATTCGCGCTGAGTTGGAGGTGGCACGCCAAATTCAACATAATCTGTTGCGTCAAAGTTGGCCTGATATCAAGGGAGCGAAGGTACAGGCTTGCTGCTACCCTGCTCGTGAAGTAGGAGGAGATTTTTTTGAAGTTTTTGTCCATCCAAAAGGGGATTTGTGGTTAGCAGTGGGTGATGTTTCTGGTAAAGGCGTCCCAGCTGCTTTGTTCATGGCTAGTGCCATTTCTGTGTTGCGCCGCGAGTTGTCTCAAGAAACTCCAGCAATGCCGCATGTCGTCATGCAAAATCTTAACCAAGCTCTTAGCGATGACTTGGTCAGCAATAATTGCTTCATCACCCTTTTCTTAGCTCGTTATACGCTGACAACTAAAGAACTAGTATACGCAAATGCTGGTCATATCTATCCTCTCCTTAGCTCATGCAATGACACTGTGAAAACAAGCCCCCATTACTTGAAGGTTCGTGGTGTTCCTTTAGGAATCTTACCTAAGTGGGAGGCAAAGCCCGGTCTATTGCTTCTTACTTCTGGAGACATTCTGCTACTCGCTAGTGATGGTATTACTGAAGCTAAGGTTTCAATAAAAGATGACTTCACTGCAAAATCTGTGGATAATGCTCAATTAGAGAACCATTCTATGCTAAATCTAGAAGGTCTTTGGCAACTATTACAAAGGGAAGCTCAACCATTATCTCTTAACCATTTACTTACTCGCATCCAAGCAGATAACCAAGTTCAAGAAGACGACCAAACTATACTCTCGCTAGAGGTTTTGTAAAGCGATGAAAAGTGAGATTCACGTACCGAGTAACTTGAAGTTTTTAGCTATTGTGGAAAACTGGTTGCTAGGATGTTTAGAAACTGAAATGAACGGATCGGTTGATTGGTCAAAGCAATCAACTCGTTTGCGTTTGGCTTTGGTAGAAGCTTACTCAAACGTAGTACGTCACGCCCATAAGGATCAACCTTATTTGCCAGTTTTGATTCGCTTAGAAATGAAAGACCGAGATATCGCTTTAGAAGTTTGGGATCGCGGTACTGGTTTTGATTTATCTAATTACTTGCCTCCTAGCCCTACAGATAAGCAAGAAGGTGGTTACGGTTGGCTGATTATCAATCGTTTGATTGATAAGGTAGAATATCAGTTGCAGGTTGATGGTGGTAATTGTCTAAAGTTAGAAGTGACTCTGCCAGAAGACAGTTAAGTCATATAGCCACTAC
>JAQYWP010000666.1 GCA_029379285.1 Rhizonema sp. PD38 | reverse complement strand
CAATTAGCAACTAATAGATACCTACACTCAACCCTTGAACCAACAATGTTCCCTGACAAAGCCCAGGGATGATCACTCTTAAAACTATGCCAACAACAAGACTTAAAACGCTTTACCAAGACTCTATCGTCCCCAAACTGAACAATCAGTTTCAGTATACCAACATTCATCAAGTACCGAAGGTGATCAAAGTTACGCTTAACAGAGGTATGGGGGAAGCAGCTCAAAATGCTAAAGCCTTAGAAGCTTCTTTAAGTGAAATTGCTCTGATTAGCGGTCAAAAACCAGTCGTAACGCGGGCCAAGAAAGCGATCGCAGGCTTTAAACTTCGCCAAGGCATGCCTGTAGGTATTATGGTGACTCTTAGAGGCGAAAGGATGTACGCCTTTCTCGACCGACTAATCAGTCTAGCGTTACCTAGAATTAGAGACTTTCGTGGGGTTAGTCCCAAAAGCTTTGATGGACGCGGTAATTATACTTTAGGACTCAGAGAGCAACTGATTTTTCCCGAAATCGAGTACGATAGCATCGATCAAGTCCGAGGAATGGATATTTCTATCATCACTACAGCAAAGAACGACGAAGAAGGTCGTGCTTTACTTAAAGAGATGGGAATGCCTTTTAGAGATCAATAAGTTCATTTAAATGAGGAAACGATGGCAGCTAACGACACTATTGCAGATATGCTGACGCGCATCCGCAATGCCAACCTAGCGAGGCATCAAACGACACAAGTGCCTGCGACAAGAATGACTCGTAGTATTGCAAAAGTACTCCGAGAGGAAGGCTTTATTGGGGATTTTGAAGAAATCGGAGAGGGAGTAAAAATTAATCTAGCGATCTCCTTAAAATATAAGGGAAAGCATCGTCAGCCTCTGATCACGACTTTGAAGCGGGTTAGCAAACCAGGTTTGCGCGTATACTCCACTAAAAAAGAATTACCACGAGTACTAGGCGGTATTGGCATAGCCATTATTTCTACATCAAGTGGCATAATGACCGACAGAGAAGCACGACGGCAAAACCTGGGTGGAGAAGTGCTGGCTTATGTTTGGTAATAGTTAGTTGTTAATGGTTAATGGTTGATAGAACAATTAACAATTAGCAATTAACAATTAGCAATTAACAATTAGGAAGGAGAATTATGTCTCGAATAGGTAAACGGCCAATTACAATTCCTGCCAAGGTACAAGTCACTATAGACGGCACAAAAGTTGTTGTTAAAGGTCCTAAAGGTGAACTTCAGCGCGATTTGCCGACGAATGTTACAGTCTCCCAAGAAGGGGAAACATTGCTCTTAACACGTCAGGATGAGTCTCGCACCTCCAGACAACTTCACGGTTTGTGCCGTACTTTGGTTGCGAACATGGTAGAAGGAGTTTCTACAGGATTTCAACGGCGTTTAGAAATCCAAGGAGTTGGCTACCGGGCACAAGTTCAAGGTGGTAACTTAGTCATGAACATGGGTTATAGCCACCAAGTGCAAATTCCTCCCCCAGCAGGAGTTCAATTTGCTGTGGAAAATAATACCAACGTCATAGTGAGTGGTTATGACAAAGAAGAGGTTGGCAACACAGCCGCTAAAATTCGCGATGTTCGCCGACCAGAACCTTATAAAGGTAAAGGTATTCGTTATGCCGGTGAAGTGGTAAGACGTAAAGCAGGTAAGACTGGTAAGAGTAAGAAGTAAAAATGAAGCTAACTCGTAGAGAATCAAAGCAGCGTCGCCATCGACGCATTCGTGGCAAAGTTAATGGTTCTACAGAACGTCCAAGGCTAGCTGTGTTTCGATCCCACGAGCATATTTATGCTCAAATTATTGATGATACCCAACAGCATACGTTAGTAGCAGCCTCAACTTTAGAACCAGAATTGAAATCTAAATTAGCTTCAGGGGCCAACTGCGAAGCTTCGGCAGAAGTCGGCAAATTAATCGCAGTGCGATCAAAAGAAAAAGGGATCACTAAAGTCGTTTTTGATCGCGGTGGTAATCTTTATCACGGTCGGATTAAAGCATTAGCTGAAGCTGCGCGAGAAGCTGGTTTAGATTTTTAAAGTCAATCGCTAATGGCTCAATGAGTGCTAATAGAAGACTGGCAATTAACAATTCTGAGTAATTCATTATGGCAACAGCTAATCGTCGTAAAACCAATCGGACAAAAAAAGAAGAAACTAACTGGCAAGAACGGGTCATTCAGATCCGACGGGTAAGCAAGGTCGTCAAAGGAGGTAAAAAACTGAGTTTCCGAGCGATCGTTGTTGTTGGAAACGAACGCGGTCAAGTAGGCGTCGGAGTAGGCAAAGCTTCAGATGTTATTGGTGCCGTAAAAAAAGGCGTAGCTGACGGCAAAAAACATCTCATTGATATACCAATCACTAAATCGAACTCCATTCCGCACCCAATTGATGGTGTCGGTGGCGGTGCAAAAGTAATGATGCGGCCGGCCGCACCAGGTACTGGGGTTATTGCTGGTGGCGCAGTCCGTACTGTTTTGGAGTTGGCAGGAGTTCGCAATATCTTAGCTAAACAACTCGGCTCCAATAATCCACTTAATAATGCCAGAGCTGCGGTTAATGCCTTGTCTACACTGCGTACCTTTGCAGAAGTTGCTGAAGACCGAGGTATTCCCATAGAAAATCTTTACATATAAGAGATTGATAGTTAGTGGTTAACAGCAATTAACAACTAACAATTAATAATTATGTAAATAATCATTACACAGTCTTACAGAATATTGAGATTATGAGACTAAATGATGTTCGTCCGCAAAAAGGCTCAAAGAAACGCCGTCGTCGTGTAGGTCGTGGTATTTCTGCAGGTCAAGGTGCTAGTGCTGGTCTCGGTATGCGAGGTCAAAAATCTCGCTCTGGTTCTGGTACTAGACCGGGTTTTGAGGGTGGTCAACAGCCATTATACCGCCGGATACCTAAGTTGAAGGGCTTTCCTCTCATTAATCGTAAAAAATACACTACGATCAATGTAGAAAAGCTAGCCTCCCTTCCTGCCGATACAGAGGTCACATTAACCTCGTTAAAAGAAGCCGGTATTCTTACTGGTGATCGAGGACCTTTAAAAATCTTAGGGAATGGGGAATTGAATATTGCGCTTAAGGTTAAAGCAGCAGCATTTACAGGCGCAGCTCGTACCAAAATTGAGGCAGCTGGTGGGAGTTGTGAAGTATTAGAGTGAGTTAACGAACACGGCACCTAAATACATCTACTCTAGCCACGCGCTTTACTTCACTATCAAGGTAGCCCTTTATGATCAGTCGAGATAAAGCCCCAACGGCTCAAGAAACTTTTATGCAAATGGCACAAGCAGCAGGGCTCAGAGGTCGGCTGCTTGTTACCGTCGGTATTTTGTTTTTGGTTCGATTGGGTATACACATACCAATACCAGGTATTAATCGAGAGCAGTTTCGAGCAGCTCTTGGAGGTAGTAACCAACAAGTATTAAGCTTTTTGGATATTTTCTCCGGAGGCGGTCTTTCTGCTTTAGGTGTTTTTGCTTTGGGCATTTTGCCTTACATTAACGCCTCTATTATTATCCAGTTGCTGACTGCTGCTATCCCAGCTTTAGAAAATTATCAGAAAAATGAAGGTGAAGCCGGACGAAGAAAGATTTCCCAAATTACCCGCTATGTCGCGGCAGGTTGGGCAGTTATTCAAAGTGTCTTTATCGCCTCTTTCTGGCTTAAAAGCTTTGCCTTGGATTTCGGTCCAATTTTTGTAGCTGAGACAGCTCTCGCTCTTGTTGCAGGTTCAATGTTCGTGATGTGGGCATCTGAACTGATCACAGAGCGTGGTGTTGGGAATGGAGCATCTTTGTTGATTTTTGTCAATATTGTGGCGACACTGCCTAAATCATTGGGCGATACAATCAATTTTGCTCAGACGGGAGGAAGAGAAACAGTAGGGAGCGTAGTTGTGCTTATGCTGCTTTTCCTCGCGACGATTGTCGGTATCGTCTTTGTCCAAGAAGGAATGCGTCGCATCCCAATTATTTCAGCGCGTCGTCAGGTAGGTCGGCGTGTCTTGGCAGAACAGCGAAGTTTTTTACCCCTGCGGCTCAATCAAGGAGGCGTAATGCCGATTATCTTTGCAGCGGCGGTTTTGAGTTTACCACTTTTGATAGAAAACTTTATCCACAACCCAGATTATTCCAAAGTTGTTAGAACTTACCTTGTTCCAGGTGCTTCTGGGTCTTGGGTATATGCTCTAGTCTACTTAGTTTCAATCATTTTCTTTAGCTACTTTTATTCTTCGTTGATTGTCAATCCGGTGGATGTGGCACAGAACCTGAAGAAAATGGGTTCCAGCATTCCAGGGATTCGTCCGGGGAAGGCAACGAGTGAGTATATTGAACGTGTGTTGAATAGACTAACTTTTTTGGGTGCTATCTTTTTAGGTTTGATTGCTATTATCCCAACCGGAGTAGAAAGTGCTTTGAACGTCAAAACTTTTAGAGGTTTTGGTGCTACCTCTCTGTTAATTTTGGTTGGTGTGGCGATTGATACTGCTAGACAAATTCAAACCTACCTGATTTCTCAGCGCTACGAAGGGATGGTGAAACAATAGTGACGCGACTAATCTTCTTGGGACCACCAGGGGCGGGTAAAGGAACTCAAGCTAAAACATTAGCTGACAACTGCAATATTCCTCATATTTCTACAGGTGATATATTGCGTCAAGCGATGAAAGAACAAACCGCTTTGGGTATTAAAGCTCAAGGTTATGTAGATAGAGGTGAGTTAGTTCCCGACCTACTCGTGCAGGATATGGTGCTAGAGCGGCTCAGACAACCCGATGTTAACCCAGGTTGGATCCTTGATGGCTTTCCCCGCACTGTTAATCAAGCATCTTTCCTAGAGGAATTACTGCAAGACCTTAATCAGGATAGCAAAAAGGTCGTCAATTTAGAAGTGCCAGATGATGTTGTAGTAGCACGTTTATTGGAACGAGGGCGAAAAGACGACACTGAAGAAGTGATTCGCCGTCGTTTAGAAGTCTACCGCTCTGAAACTGCACCTTTGATTGACTACTATGGCGATCGCCAGCAACTCCTTGTAGTGAATGGCAACCAGTCCCTAGAAGAAGTCACTTCTGAACTGAAAAAGGTCATTGTTTCGTAACTGATGTTAGTAGTTAGTTATTGGTTATTTGTTTCAAACATTACTACTAACTAGTGTATAGGCGGGGAAAACGTGCATATAGCTACCTACTTCTAGGTTCATATTGTTCAACCCGCCCCTACTAGCATTACACCAAGCACGATGT
>JAQYWP010000070.1 GCA_029379285.1 Rhizonema sp. PD38 | reverse complement strand
TCAAATCATAAATCTTTACAGAGAAAATTGTTCAAGTTATTTCTGCGTGATGCCTATTAATCCATTTGCACGAGGTAGCGATTTGTACGCAGATGTTTGATTAACTGAGTAAGAAGCCGTTGTGAATCTTTGCGATCGCTTGGCGTAAACTGTTAGTAAAGTAATGAGATAGCCAGAATACTGGGGCGGAGTGATGTTTTTGAAAAAATATATTTGTAACTAAATAGTACACAAAATTATTACTGAGGTTTAGACTAACTCACTTTTCATCTAAACCCCAGTGGCTTAGGAGCGGTTGATTAAATTATGTATTGTTTTAGAGCTTCGGGAGTAATGGCGAATCACTTAGCTTGCTCCAAACTTGGTGGAATAAGTTCTTCAGTTGAACTCTCAATTTCATCACCTGAAGGTAGGGAAGTGCTAATATCCTCTTCATCAGGCAATCCATATATTGACCGATAAAGATTTACGTACTGCTTGGCAGATTGATACCAACTAAAGTCTTGACTCATACCGCGTTTCTGTAGTGCTTGCCATTGAGGCTTGTAACGGAATCCTTCCCAGGCGCGAACCAGACATGTGTACAAATCTAGAGGTTCATAACGGTCAAAACAATAACCAGTACCTGTCTGTGTCGTCGGATCATGGTGTGATACAGTATCAACCAATCCTCCCGTGCGACGGACAATTGGTACGCAACCGTAACGTAAAGCCAGCATTTGGCTAATACCACAGGGTTCAAAACGGCTGGGCATCAGGAAAGCATCACTGCCTGCGTAGATGCGACGAGCTAAAGCGTCATTATATAGTAAATAAGTTGCAATGCGTCCGGGAAAGCGAGATGCCAATTCCCATAATTGTGTTTCGTAGTTACGATCGCCTGTTCCCAAAACCACAAACTGTGCATCTGTATAAGCACTGAAGCGCTCAAAAGTTTGTAATATCAAGTCAATGCCTTTTTGTTCCACCAGCCGTGTCACGATACCAATTAAAAAGGCTTTGCTATTGACTTCTAATCCAACTTCTTCCTGCAAGGCAACTTTATTCGCTTTACGTTTATCCAACGTATCGGCAGTGAAGTTTTGGACAATGTGCTTATCGGTAGCTGGATCGTAAGACTCAGTGTCGATGCCATTGACAATCCCGGACAATTTGCCGCTAATAAAAGACAGTAAACCTTCTAGCTGTTCACCGTAAGCAGCTGTCTTAATTTGCTCAGCATAAGTCGGGGAAACTGTATTTACTTTATTCGCAAACTGCACAGCAGCCGCCATGACGTTATGTCCTTGCATGTACCAAGGACACCAAGTAATTTTCTCCAGATACCACCTCCACGGACCTTGATAAGCTAGGTTGTGAATGGTAAAAACGCTAGTGATATCAGAAGATTGGTGCATCCACACAGGAATCATTCCCGTATGCCAATCGTGACAGTGAACGATTTCTGGCTTCCAATAATTCCAGCAAAATTCACCCGCTCCATTAGCAAATAGTGTAAACCGCCAGAACTCATCTTCTCCACCGTAGATGCTACGACCTGAAAAAGCAAGATGTCCAAATAAGTATAAGGGAACATCAGTACCAGGCAGAATTGTTTCGTAAACTGCAAAGTTTTGGAACATGGCAGATCCCCACCATACAGGATCTTGAGGAATTTCCATTTTGTCGGGTAGGAAACCGAAGTAAGGCAAGAATATTCGCACATCATGCCCCATTTTTCTCAAGATACTGGGCAGTGCTCCGACGACATCTCCCATTCCTCCTACTTTCGCAATGGGAGCTGCCTCTGCTGCAACAAATAGAATCCGCATGGTAATTTTTGTTTCCCCCGATTCTGCCTATGGTTTGATTTTGACCTAAAGATGATCAAGCCGCGCGTTCATGTGTCTGATACACCTTTTCGGCAACGGAAATCTTTATTCACTTTACCATCGGTAGGTCTTTGTTCATGTAAGCAATTCAGTGATCATCGGTCAGCAATCAGCTCCCTTTTTTTTGCTGACAAAGCAAGCTAGCTAAGTGCCCGATAGTCGATGCTTCCGCGCTTGATTGCGAAAGGCATATCTCGGCTGAATAAATTTAACCACACAAGCTGGATTATCATTTGGCATCAAAGAATCGCGATCGCACGATCGCGATTCTTTGATGCCAAGACTAACCACCGATAAAATTTGGGCACTGGAGCGAATTGAGAATAAATTTACACATTTATTCGTTAGAAGATGTCAGAAAAGTGGACTTTTTTAGGAGGTGCAATCGCGATGACACAAGCTGCTCCAAAATTGCTGGATCAGGGCTTCAGCGGTTGGTGTAATGGGGATATTCATGGGGCAATAGGGTGGTGAACTTCAATAAACTCAATTATAGAGATCGCGCCATATCGGCTCAGATCCTTCGGGGAAGTCAAAGAACCGCTACCACCCCATGAAGCAAAGACTGTATTTCTCACTTTAAGATTAATTTTGTAGAATAAAGATCTATTAAGTACGTAGTTGCGCTGTCTAGCCTGCGGCATCTCCGAAGGGGTACGCGCTCAGCACAACTACGTACCTACAAAAAGGTTCATGAACCTCTTTGGATTTGAGTGAAGATTTCCTCCAAAATTTCCTGCGCTCCCTGTTGACGCAGGCGCTGAGCTAGTTCTTTGCCTATTTCCTCAGGATCGGTAGTAGCACCTGTGACTGTGTCTTTCGCGAACTTTTGACCATCCACGGAAGCAACTATCCCTGTTAACGTTAAATTATCGCCATTGATTTCAGTATTTACACCAATAGGTACTTGACAACCACCTTCTAACTCGCGTAAGAAAGAGCGTTCAGCTAAACAGCGATCGCGTGTTTGAGGATGTTCTATTACCTTGAGTAATGATATCAATTCGAGATCGTCAGCGCGGCATTCAATGCCCAAAGCACCTTGCCCAACAGCGTGCAGGGAAACTTCTTTTGGTAGAACTTGGTGGATGCGATCGCCCATACCCAACCGCTGTAACCCAGCGAAAGCTAAAATGAGCGCATCGTATTCACCAGCATCCAGCTTTGCCATCCGGGTGTTTAAATTTCCCCGTACATCTTTAAAAGCGAGGTGGGGAAAGTGGTGTCGCAACTGCGCCAGTCGTCGTAGGGAAGATGTGCCGATGACTGCACCTTCTGGTAAAGAATCAATTTGCTTATCTTTGTGCTTTTCATGCACAACCAAAGCATCTGCTGGGTTTTCGCGTTCTGTAATTGCTGCCAACGCTAACCCAGATGGTAAGCGAGTTGGTAGATCCTTAAGGGAGTGAACGGCAAAGTCAATCTCCCGTTCGATCATGCCCACTTCAAGTTCTTTTGTGAATAGTCCCTTGTCACCAATCTTAGCTAGTGCCACATCTAAAATTTTGTCACCTTGAGTAGACATGGTGTGGACTTCAAAAGACATATCGGGGAAGCTTTTCTGGAGTTGTTCTTGTACCCAGTAAGTTTGAACGAGAGCAAGTTGGCTTTTGCGAGAACCAATACGAATAGTGCGCGAAGCACGGGAAACAACTGATGTCATAAAACAGTATCTCAGGACCAAGAGATCAATTCACACTGATCTAGACTACCTTAGTGCGTGATTCAGCCGTGGCGATCGCCCAATTATAGTTAAGTTTCTTTATGTTTACAAACGCGCTTCCAAAGCAAGATCAAACGAACGACTTCATCACTTGCTGTGCCGCGTTTATATGGCAACAAGTAAAATTTTATTGCCGAACACTGCACTTTGGCCATGGCGGCTTTTCTATCGCTCAATCTACCCCTTAAGAGAAAGGGCTTTCCTGTTTCCTTTTTGTAATAATTATGGTGATTATTTCGTCAAACGTCCTCATTACATCCTATGAATCGTTCTGCATGCCTGATCTTTAATCCTGTTGCTGGTACTGGTGATTCTGAACAAGATTTGGCACAAATTCGGGCAATCTTAGAAACGGAAATTGACCTGGATATTCACTTGACAACTAAGGAAGTCAGTGCTAGAGAACTAGCAACTGCAGCCGTCCAACGGGGTGTAGATGCTATCATTGCTGCAGGAGGAGATGGAACTCTTTCCGAAGCTGCAGAAGCTGTGATTGCTACTAATATTCCGTTTGGCATTATTTCCATGGGAACAGCTAACGCTTTTGCTGCCGCTTTAGGAATTCCGGACACAATAGAAGCGGCTTGTCAAGTGATTTTGCAATCTCATACTCGAACTGTAGATGCAGCTGATTGTAATGGTTATCCGATGGTACTATTGGCAGGTGTTGGCTTTGAAGCTGAAACTGTAGAAAAGGCAGATCGGGAAGCAAAAAAGCGCTTTGGTGTCTTAGCCTACGTTATGGCAGGAATACAGCAACTGCGAGAGTTTAAAACCTTTGATGTAGAAATTGAAACTGAAGAGAAGGTGATAAAATTAAGTGCAGCCGCAGTCACAGTGGCAAATGCGGCTCCGGCGACTTCAGTTCTTGCTCAAGGACCAGCAGGGATTATTGTTGATGATGGGTTATTAGATTTGACAATAGTCGCGCCTGTTAATAAAGCAGCAGCGATAGCCGCCACCTTTCATTTGTTTCAAACAGCTTCTAATGGTAACCCAACAGAGAGGGATGATATCGGTTACCTGCGGGCAAAAAAATTCAAAATTACTACAGAGCCGCCACAAAAAGTTGTTGTTGATGGTGAAATTGTGGGAGAAACTCCGATTGAGGTTGAGTGTATTCCGGGAGGATTGAACGTGTTTGTGCCAATTAGAGAACAAATCAACCCTGTTGAAAAACTCGCTGGGCTTCCCAACTTGATTATAGAAGAGAAAGATGTAGATAAAGAAGGGAACTAAGTTCAAGTCCCGCGCTTAATTTTTACAATGCGAGCGAATCCTCTAGAAGGAGTTTCCCCACACCCTATAAAAATAAGGAGTAGTTGCGTTGAAACTCGTATCCGATCCGGCGATCGCCGACAAAATTCGTAAGATGAAGCAGCGGGTGCAGTGGCAAGATCCTGCAATTGTGCAACGCGGTATCGATCAAACTCGGTTTGTGCTTGAAAATGGCGAATCTGACAATCCAGAATTCTCTTTTTTAGTTATCGGTGATAGCGGTTCTGGCGCACACCGAGGACATCATCCCCAGCGAGAAATTGCCGAATTGATGCTTCCACATCACCCTGAATGCAGTTTCATGTTGCACACAGGAGATGTTGTTTATCTGGTAGGCTCAAGCGATCACTACTATGAAAATTTTATCAAGCCTTACCGAGAGTTTCTTGTCGGGGAACCCAAGCGTATTAGCTATGATAATATGGTATTCTCGCTACCAATTCTACCCGTACCGGGAAATCACGATTATTATAACCTGCCGCTTGTCTTGGGATTAGTATCTTTAACAACACTACCGCTGCGGCAATTACTCCAATCGAAACTGTATCTTGATCTTGGCTGGCACGGTTCTGGAAAGGGAGACGCTTATGCGCGAGCTTTTTTAGACTATCTTAAGGCATTTAAGCATACAGGAGAACTAAGCAGCCACCTAGACAAACATTATACTGTCAAGACAGACACGGGTCGCTGTTTACGTTATGAACCAGGACGCTTCACCCGCCTTCCCAATCGCTATTATACCTTTCGTTACGGTGGGATTGATTTTTTTGCTCTCGACTCTAACACATTTAACGACCCACCGCCTTTATCTGACACAACCGAAGGTAAAGCTAATCGCAGGCAACTGGAGAAGCGTCGGGATGAATTGGAACAACAGAAGCAGCAAATGATGCAAACTGTTGCAACACTAGATCAGGATAATCCCGTAGAAGCAGAACAACTAGATGACATCCACGGCAGGGTGTCTCAAATTGAGGAAATTATCGTTGATATCGACAAGCAATTAGCGACTGACGGCAAAATTGAAATTGATATCGATCAACTGGAATGGTTAAAACTCAAACTCATTGAATCTTGGCATACCAAAGATGTTCGCGGAAGAGTCATTTATTTGCACCATCCTCCTTATGTCACTGAAGCGACGAAGTGGGAACAGGGACAGACTCTAGCAGTTCGTAGCCGCTTACGAGGAGTGTTTAATGCAGTCGCACAAGTAGTCGGTTACCCAACTCAGGATCGTCCCTTGGTAGATTTGGTTTTAACCGGTCATGCTCACTGTTTGGAACACATAGAAACAATGAATACCGGAAGTGCTGATTCTCATATTCATTCGATGATCTGTGGTGGCAGTGGTTTTAGTTTACGACGCCAGCGACCAGAGGGACCAGATTTGATGGAAAATAAGTCATTAGTAGCGCGATCGCACCTTTTCATCGGTCGTAATGGTGAAGGATCACAAAAGCGACGACCTTACTCATGTCTGCGTATTGATGTTAAAGGTGGTTCCCCTCCTAAGTTCATTATTCGTCCTTTGGTTGCTGAATGGTATCATCGCCAATGGCATTATCCCCAAATTCAGCAGATTGTTATTTGATAACTTTACATCGTGCGGATTCCCCAACGAAACTTTCCGAAAACCACTTTTTTAATGAATTCGCTAACGGTATCCATATCTCGGCTCAACCCCTATGATATCCCTTTTTCTAATTCCTTTAGGAGTACACCAGCCTCTTCATAGGCAACCTTGTAGGTGTAATTAGGGGGGCCATCGCAGGTTGCTAACCGTCGTGCGTCCTTCGCATGAAATAATGCCTTTTCTCTATCGCCATCTGCTAGTGCTAGCTGTGCCAGAAACAGATGTACATCTGCCCCTTGCAGCACATAACCACAGCGTTCTGTTATCGTCAGCGCTTCCTCAGCCAGCCTGAGCGCTTCATCTCGGTTTTCTGTTGCTAACCGCAGTCGGGCTAATTCCAGCAGAATATTTGCCTCCAAGTTTACTAAATCAATATCACGACAACGGGTGATTGCCTCAGTTAAATGGCGATCGCTTTCCTCTATATTGCCGTTAACTCGGTAGGCTGCACCGAGTAGCTGGTATGCGTACATGTAGCTCCACACACCAGGATAATTTCTGCGTGCATATTCATCTGCTAATTCTAATGATCGCTGGGCTGCGACTAGGACAGTGGCAACAGGATTAATATATTGTTCTGTGATTTGCCCTACTAGATGAGGTATGGTAGTAGCCCGTACTAAAAGCAGCGCCGTTAATGCTCGATAAACCCATATAATTATTTGCTGTCCTATCTGTTCCTTCTCCTCAAATATTGCCAAGGCTGTTGACAATTCTGTTTCTGCCTCAGCCCATATCCCCCGGTAAGCTAAGTATCTTCCTAATTCCCGATGCCCCAGCGCCTCCTCTAGCTCATTTTCAATCTTTTGAGAAAGGGCAATAGAGCGGTGCAAGTTGGTTTCGGCTGCTTGCAGGTTGCCCAAATCAAATTGAATTAAGGTTAAGTTTCTCAAGTAAATAGCAAGGTTTTTTTTGCTGTTTTGTTTTTCACCTATTTCAATAGCTAACTCACGGGCAAGTATTGATTTATGGGGTTGACCACTTTTGTTGTAGTTCCTTCCAAGTTCGTTTAGTGTCGAAGCCTGCTTCCACTCACTCTTCAATCGCGGCAGTTGGTCTTCAGGACTAGGGAAGAGGGCATTTAGGAGTTCAATATTCAACTGATATGCACCAAATTGGCTGAAAGTAGCATCACTGATGCGATTCTTGAGTAAGTCAAAAGCCTCATCATACTGCTCAGCTTTTATCATATGATGATATTGCTCAATCACAGGATTCAAGTCATCCAAACTTTGCACTCTCTCTGGTGGTGGTACTGCGGCAAAGTAGTCTCGCAGTTCAATGTGTACAACAGTGCGCTCCTTACTGCCGAGGCGGTCATAAGCGTAGCGGCGAACAATGGGGTGTAGGTCATAGCGGTGATTTGGCTGGTCATGCTGGAGTAAACCTCGACTCACCAATTGCTGCAAATCAGCATCAAGACTATTATTCTTCTGTTCGACGGCTATATCCCTTAAATTGTCGTCAGCCACCGAACCCCGAAAACAGGCAATTTGACTCAATAACTTTTGGCCTCCTGCCGTTAAGCTGTCGTAGGTTTGCTGCAAAACATGGTGCTGGCGTTGCACTAACTGACCAGTGACATCTAAACGTGCTGCTGCCGCAATATCACCAGGCTGTTGGGCATCCTGAACAATCAAGCCAGTTAATAAGCGCAGGCTCAAAGGGTGAAAGCCATAATATTCACCAGCTTTCTCAATTTCTACGTGACTACCCCGCACTCCTTGGGTAAGGAAGAACTGCACAGCATCGTCCGGCTGCATCTGCTTCAGTTCTTCTGACTTGCAGCCTGGTAGCAATTCATCCTCACTCACTTCCACAACACGAGGACGCAGGCGAGTGGTCATCAGTACTTTACCCGGAATCCCGGTTAATTTAGCTAGAGAATCCAAGAAATATTCAGCCGTGGGGTTAACGCAGTCTCGTGCATTGTCCCTCCTGTTAACATGTCCATCTTCATCACCTTGATAGGCGGCTGACATATTGCCATAAACCCGCAGCAACCGCTCAAAACCATCCAAAATCAACAGAACTCGTGACTGACGTAGCCAATTTAGCAGTTTATCCACTTGTTCACGCGCCGGGATCGAACCTCGATCTGAAGTTTCACCGCTCAAATAGTCCAGTGTCTTTTGTAAAAAGCTGTCAAACTCAGCATCAGTTTCATAGAAACTCCACCAGACAACTCGCTGCCAATCTTCTGGCTTGACATCATGCAGCAGCCAATACCAACTTAAAGCACTCTTGCCAAAGCCACCCAAAGCCAGCGATATATATAGTGAGTGAACTGGATCTTGCTCCAACCAATGACTCAGCTTTTGCCGCTCAATAACTCTCCCTGTAAAATTCGGCGGCATCGGGTAGGGATGAGGGATAAACCATTGTTTTGGTGGTGATTCAATTTCTTGAAATGTGGAAGTAGTTGATTTACCCAAAGCTGCAAATAATTGCTTCCACGCAACATTTAAATTATTAGGTTCGGCAAAGTCTACATAATTGAGGTTGCTTAAAGGCGATGGAAATGCAAACTTCTCTTTACGTAAAGGAATTAAACGACTCGCCCAATTAGATATTTCTAGCTTGGACAGCACAGATTGCTCGAACTGAGTCCAGACATTGTTTAAGTAATCTGGTGAAAGAATCAGCAGTATTTTGCGACTAGTTTGCACTACTCGTTCTATTTCAGCAGCAAAAGAATCACCTAACTCAATATTGCAAAAATCAACCCAAATTCGTAAGTCTTGTTTCTCTAAACCTGGTAATAGTTCGTTTTGTACCCATTCTCGGTCTTTAGGACTGTAAGAAATAAAAACATCATGAGCAAAAAAGCTCTTTAAAGGCTCGACAAAAGGCAGCTTTTCAACTTCTTGCTGCATCTGCAAAATATTATTATAAAACTGCCAATCTTTTTTAACTGTAGCAATTGTCAATAAATGATCTTGCCACTGAATTGCTACTGCTAAATTTCCAGCAACGGCATGACAAAAAAATGCTTCTGCGGCAACTGTTAAATTGTTATTATGAAATTCATAGACTGATGCCGCTCTTTTTGCTCCATCCTTAAGTAAGTCTGGTTGTCTATCACTGTAGCGTTCTAATAATCCTTCACGGGTCAAATCGTGATAAGTCAATCCATAGGTTACAGAGGCAATAAAAGGAAGCGATTCTAACTGTTGATAAACTTCTCTTGCCTGATTTGAAGTAGTTTCTGGCAATAGTGCTTCCACAATTTGTTGGTTAAACCAATGCAAAATGACACAACGCCGTGCGACTAAAGCTGTTACTGTTGGCAAGCTGTTAAAAACTGACTCAGACACAATTGCAGCTTTTTCTGCTGGATTCTTTGCTGCTAGTAACGCCTCGAATAATGAATCATCCATTTGATACTCCCTGCTGCAAATATGTGGTTATTGCTTGCCATTCGTTATTTTTGCTTTACTACATAAAAAAGTATATAATATATCGGAAAACTGTCCAGGAATGTAAGCAGAGCATTGTGCTATAACTTCAATTTTGTCTTCTTCTAACTGATATCCTAATCTTTTGCAGTAACTTATATACTCTTCCTTCTCTTCAACTTCCCTCAGTTCATAATTCCAACAATATGCAACATAGTTACTAGATGCTTCTGGTAATGAACGACCAGCCACAACAAATCTTAAATGCTTGATATGGATTAATTGAACAAGGAAGGTTTCCATCAACCATTTTTGTGTATCTGAGTCGCCATCTACTGCATCCAAAAGCAGTAGTAATTTTTTACCACGCACCTGATTCAAATCACTAAATAATTTTTCAGTGAGATCCCTAGCCATATGCCAAATATCATCTGTTCTATTTGCGGTAATGTTCACATCAGTACTAATAAATGTAGATTTACTTATATTGACTACTGGTTTAGCATTGTTCCACTCTTTATAGGCAGCAGAATAATTTGGAAGATTCAGATTTTGTGAAATAAGAGAAAAGTATATAGTTTGCAGGATATCGATAATTTTCTGTGTCTTACAATCGAGTACAGTCCAATAATAATCTTGGTGATGCTGACACAGTTCTTCTGGAAAAACCTTGGTCAGCAAGTAAGTTTTACCCATCTTAGGTTTCCCTGTCAGGCGTAAAATCCGAATGCTGCTATCTAACTTCATGAAATCGTGAAACTGCTTAATAATGCTATGAGCATTGATTGTTGTGTGTGTCATGAAAAGTAGTCAGTCGCGTGTATCAATATCAATCTTGGAACCAAGTGTGAAAATGTCGCTAAGACTAATACCACTTCCTCTTGACTTGATTACGGAAGCTATTGCCCGCAGACGAGTCATAGTTACTTTATCAGAATTGACAGGGGTTGTCTGCTGAGTTCCCGGATCTCCAGTAGTTGGCTGTGGTGGTGTGGCTGTTGGCGCTGGCACTTGTATTTTTTCACCCAACCACCAGCCAACTGGTGCGCCAACTAATAGACACCCGATGAACCACCAAGTTGCTTGTTTACTGAACTTATCCGCAAAAACTTGTTGTTGAATCGCCGCTGAGAGCAAGTTGACGACGATACTAACGACTAAAGTAACAAAAAATCCAGCGATCGCATACACAGATCTGGACACAGTAGTTTTTTTCCTACTAATAGTAATTATTGCAACTGAATACTTTTTCTTGATGTTATAATTGGCGCGTTGTCTAAAGCATTAGACATATACTCCTAAAATTTCCAAAAACGGTAAAATAAAGACTTAAATGCTAAAAATTATATCATCCCAATCAATAAATATAGCGCAACAAGTAGAGCTAAATATCAGTAGATCATAAACTTTCTAAAACTAACGTAATAATGAGGGTTACAGCCATCATAAATTAAGGAGAAACAGCCTTCGTTTGAGAGTGATCGCTTTGGGATAATTAAAGCGATCGCCTGAAACTCTGATTAATCGGTTATTTTCTAGTATCTGATAATTTTGTTGAAATGTCCATTTGGCAGGGTTTCTAAAAAACTTTGTAATCTAGCGAGTATGTTGTTGCTACCCCTACTTATTGAGTGGATACTTCATGTCGAGGTATTGGTTGTCAGGTATCCGTGCGAGTGCTTTCTATTTTAGGTTGTGCGCTACATGCTGCTGTAATTAGCTCTCAGGGCGATCGCCTAACTCTTTGAAAGGAGATGCAACAATACCTTTAAATAAACTCCAATTCATCCATAAAAACAAATTCACATTCAGTGTGTAAGAGCCAAACTAATAAGGTGCGATTCTTAATACTCTAAAATTCCTACCAAAATTTCGATGATTTCTGACAAGTCATCTGGCAAAGAGTACGAGGAAATATCTCTTGTTATGGTTTGCGAAATTCTGTCTAGTTTGCCAAATACCCATACATCCCCCATAGTTACTGCCCCATAGAAAATTTCTGCTTCTTCTTTCGACATTGAAACGGCAATAAGTTCTACTGCAAGTTGAGTGAATCCCCTTGTCAAATCGTCCCGTTTTGCTTCTACGACAATTACACTGCGCTGCGATTGAATAAAGTAATATAGGGAACCTTGAAGGAAGTTATTTACTTTGAGTGGATATTCAATTCGTAATAGTTGCTGACAAATAACTGCTACTCGAGTTAAGACAGGAGCAATAAAAATCTCTCGCTTTGCCGCTTCACTGCTGAGAGTAACATAGGGAATCGTCTCTTCAAGCTGCTCTTTTAGTACATCCAAACGCTCTAATTGACGATTAGTTCTCGGGAGTTGCAGACGACTACGGGTAAAATGGTAGTCAAACTCAGCTAAAATTTCATCAGTATCGAAAGGTAATTCAAAATAGGAACGGAATGAATAATTTTCATTTTCTTGAAGAATTTTCCGCTTAGACATAGGATAAAAATAATGATAAATCCATTTATAGAGCAATCGCAAGTTTGAGATCCCCGACCTCTTTAAGAAGTCGGGGATCTCAAACTATCTTGTTGCTCACGAATTATTTATGATTAACTTATTTGAACGTGATCTTTGAAGACATACCAGGTATTTTTGTTCTTGATCAACACACCAGGAGTCAAAGTGAAATGATAGTACTGGTTTTCTTGTCGATACGTGCTTAGCTTGTATGTCGTACCAACTGGAACCGAAAATTTATCATCATCGGAAAGTTTTGAGGAGTCTTCAGGAAAACGTACAAAGACAGTATTCGTTCTCACAGTTAATGTGGACTGTGGGCTGGGGGTTAGTGAGGTATGATCTAACTGAATAACGTCATTGCGAACCCAACCCTCAATATTTTGCTGTGTTATGTATCTAATTTTGTACCATACATGTGTGTCACCTTGGGGATGAATCTTATCGAGGATCTCGACGCGATCGCCTGAATGGCCGAGATGGACAATATTATCCTGAGAATGTGCGGGAATAACAGGGTTGCTGCGAATGTTAACTTCGTGTGCTTTGTCTTGGGCATTACTTTGTAAAATGCCAGTTCCTAGGTCACTACTCATTTATAATCTCCTAAGCTGTACTTTATCAACTTGACAACATACATAGGTAAGTTGTCACTAGTTATTTAATTTACATTGAACAAGAGAATAATGATAGATGACACTTCCTTAACAAGAAGTAGAGTTACCAGCTGGCGTAATCACAGCAACCGGGCATTGTGCCTTATTGAGGATAGCATCAGCACGGTGACCAAAGAAAGCCCGACCCGATACTGTACGAATATTGCTGCCTAAAACAATTAAATCAACTTGCTGATTACGGGCAAACTTCAAAATTTCAAACTCTGGAATTCCAGTCAGAATCGCTGTCTTGATATTTGCACCCAGCCCTTTTCCAATCTCTGCTTGCTGAGAGACAATTTGTTGGGCGATTTCTGTCACTGATCCCATTGTTTGCTCTTCAAACAAAATGTATTCTTGCTGAGTGCGGTTAACTACATTAACTAATGTAACAGTCGCCCCAGTTTGAGTGGCTATTGTGCTAGCGACTTCAACTGCATCTTCGCTGTATTCGTCGCCACTTGTTGGCACGAGAATATGACCAATTTTGTGGTAGCCAGTCGAATTTGTCTGCTGTGTCGTTCGGGATAGGTTTGACCTAACTACCATTGTGGCACAGGGAGCTTCTTGAATCACCCGATCAACTAGCAAACTAAAAAGGGCATTGGTAGTACGCTTTTCTGTTGCACCTATAACAATCAGGTTATAGCCTTTACAAGCTTCTCTAATAATCACCTCAGCTTTATTTAGTCCCGACTCTACCTTAGTTTGCAGCAATGTCTCCGGTGGGAGATGAAACTGCGTCTCGACAGCAGTAATGGCGGCTTCTGCTGTAGTATCTTTGACCGCAGTTGCTACAGCACCCATTGATTTACTTTTAGATTTTTTATCACTCTCAGCAAACAGTACTGTCACTTCTAAAGGATTTTGGTGCGCTAAATGACTGACTAACTGGGCTGCCAATTTGATATTAGGTCCTCCTTGGGTAGGCATTAATACTCGATGGATGCGCTTGATAAAGCTACGGCTTGCCATTTGCTCTTTCTCCAACCGTTGAGCTTCTTCTTCACTCATCGATACATGAGACAATGACCAACGCAGTAGAGGTGGTGCCATCAGTGAAGTGATGATCGCCACCATCACAATAATCGAGTACATCTGCGGATTGAGCACACCCAAGGAAACGCCGATAGTGGCAACGATGATCTCCATCGCACCACGGGCATTCATCCCCGAACCCATTGCAATCCCTTCCCAATGGCTCAAGCCACCAGAACGAGAACCTAGATATGCTCCTGTAAATTTGCCAAAGCATGCGATCGCCAGCACAAGCAAGCCGATTCCAAACGTTTCCGGAACCAGGATTTGTTGTAAGTCTACCTTTAGTCCGGCTGTAGCAAAGAAGATCGGAGCTAAAAATCCAGAAGTGATCAATTCTAAAGTCAATCCTGCCTCTCGACTGAATCGCGGTGATTGTCCTGCCAAAATACCCGTGACAAAAGCTCCTAGTGCAGCTTCAATTCCAAGAGTATGGGTTAAGGCGGCTGCACCCAGTGCCAGTACTAACAAAGCCGATAAACTCGCTGTTGCCCCGCCAATGTAATCGTCTACCCAACGCAACAACCAAGCCATCGCCACTCGCCCTAGGGTAAAAGCCAATCCCAAAAACAGGATTGCTCCCCCAATTGAGTGAATAATCGTCTGGAAATCGAATTTACCACTGCTTGCCAAGCCGGATACCACTGACAGGAGAACCCAGCCAATCGTGTCATCTGTCATTCCCGCAGCTAAAGTAACTTGACCAATGTCGCGTCGAATCAGCTTCAAATCCATCAGCACTTTTGCAATCACTGGGACTGCCGAAATACTCATAGCGGTTGCAATAAACAGACTGAAAACTAAACGTTGATTTGGATTCACCAACAAGTTATCTGGTAGGAACCAGCCTAAAGCCAAACCCGTTAAAAAAGGTACAATAATACCACCTAGGGAAATCAGTAGTGCTGTTTTACCTTTACGGACAATAAGGTTTAAGTCTGTCTCCAGTCCAGTCACCACTAGTAAAAAAAGTACACCCAACCAGGAAACAACCGAGATCAGATCTGACTGTGCCTGACTGTGGGGAAAAATATAATGTTGTACATTAGGGAGAATCAAACCGAACACTGATGGACCCAGCAGAACCCCTGCAAGTAGTTCACCGATAACAGGTGGTAGCTTGATTCGACGCATTAACTCGCCTAAGGCTCTAGCAACTAAGAGCAGTAGACTTAACTCCAGCAATACTAAAAGCAATTGCTCTTTACCAAGCGGTTTAATCAGGCCTTTATCTGCTACTGCACTAGCTGCAAGTAAAGGATTAAGCAGTAAATTCATAATTTTATTC